>NZ_DAIPZF010000030.1:0-35427 GCF_036782355.1 Cypionkella sp. | reverse complement strand
AAACAGGTCGCCAGAGCTTAACAACCGATCAATCTCCGCCCGCGCGGCCTGCGGGATCGGTTCGGCATCATAGGTGTTCGGGGCAAGACTTTGACCATCTGGCGTCATGATTGTAGGTATCCTTAAACTCATCTTCAGGATATCTTAAAGACTGCGCGCATGACAGGCCAATGACAAAATTAACACTGCGTTGATTTCCGCCGATTTCATCTTGGTCGAAATATCCCCGCCGGAGGCTTCTGCGGCAAAGGCAGGGAGCCTCCGGCGGGGATATTTTAACCAAGATGAAAGGCTTAGAGCCCTAATTTGTCACGCAGCGAAAACCAGGTCATCGCCAGCACCAACAAGGGCCAGCGCAGACCACCTGCACCGGGGAAGCGCGGTTGTGGCAGGCTTGCCATCAGATCAAAGCCTGCGGATGGGGCGAGGGTGGCCTCGGCCAAGAGTTTACCGGCGAGCGTGGCGATGGCGACACCGTGGCCAGAATAGCCCGAGGCTGAGAGGATATTTGGCGCAAGCTGGGTAAAGCAGGGCATGCGGTTGAGAGTAATCGCGAGCGTGCCGCCCCAAGCATAGTCTATCGGGGTGTCGCGCAGCTGCGGATAGACCGCAAGCATCGGTTTTGACACCGCTTTCAAGATGTCAGGAAAGCGGTAGCCATAGCTTTCACCACCGCCAAACAGCAGGCGGTTGTCTTCGGACAGGCGCCAATAGTTCACTACGAATTTGGTGTCGGCCACGGCGATGGGTTGCGACAGGATCTGCGCCGCCTGCGCCCCCAAGGGTTTGGTGGCGATGATGAAGTTGTTGATCGGCATCACTTTTGCCGCGACCTCGCGGTTGAGCCCGCCAAGATAGCCATTGGCTGCGAGGATAACATGGTTGCAGCTGACTTGGCCCTGCGCGGTTGTCACCAAAGGGTGTGGGCCTTGGTCCAGTGCGAGGACTTCGGACAGCTCGAAGATCTGCGCGCCCGCATCTTTTGCGGCTTTGGCCAGGCCGATGGCAAAGTTCAGCGGGTGGATATGGCCTGCACCGTGGTCAAGATCGCCGCCTTGATAGGCCTGTGAGCCGATCAGGCTGCGGATGGCGCTGCGGTCCAGCGGTTCGATCTGGTCATAGCCATAGTCTTTCGCCAGTTTCGCCGCATAGGCGTGGGAGTGGCGCACCTCGGCCTCGCTCCAGCAGGCATGTGCGACGCCTGGGTGAAAGCTGACGGGCATCGCGTAGGTGGTGATCAGATCGCGCACCAGTGCTTTGGCGTCTTGCGCCAGATCCCAGAGCCTGTGGGCGGCGTCCACCCCCATGGTGTTTTCCAGCCAGTCTTGATCTTGGCGCTGGCCTGATCCGACTTGCCCGCCGTTGCGGCCAGAGGCGCCAAATCCGACCCGATGCGCTTCGAGCACCACCACCCGCAGCCCCTTTTGCGCCAGATGCAGGGCGGCTGACAGTCCGGTGTAGCCCGCGCCAATGATGCAGACATCAGCGCTGATCGCCTCTTGCAGCTGCGGGAAGGGCGCAAGATCGCTGCGGGTGGCGGCGTAATAGGACTTGGGGTATTGCCCCGCGTCGTCATTGGCGTGCAGAAGGTTCATCTTAGACGCTCAGCAGCAGATGCTCGCGCTCCCATGGGCTGATCACCTGCAAGAACTCTTTGTATTCATTGCGCTTGACCGAGGTGTAGACCTTAACAAAATCTGCCCCCAGCACCTCGCAAAGCGCTGCGTCTTCTTGCAGCAGATCCAGCGCGTCGGCCATATTGGTGGGGATATCGTCGCTGTCGATATAGGCGTTGGTCTTGAATTCGGGGCGGGGCTGCTTTTTCTCCATCAGGCCAAGGTAGCCGCAGGCCAGCGTGGCTGCGATGCCGAGATAGGGGTTGCAATCCATCCCCGGCAGGCGGTTTTCGATGCGCCGCGCCGAGGGGGACGAGATTGGCACCCGCAGCCCTGTGGTGCGGTTGTCGCGGCCCCATTCAAGGTTAATCGGGGCTGCGAAATCGGGCACATAGCGGCGGTAGCTGTTCACATAGGGCGCAAGCAGAGCGATGGCGCCGGTCAGGTGATTCTGCATGCCCGCGATGCAGTGCAAAAACGCCTCGGTCTCTTCGCCTTTTTTGTCCGAGAAGATGTTCTTGCCGGTTTTGCTGTCGATCACCGAGGTGTGGATATGCATGGCTGAACCCGGCTCTCCGGCGATGGGTTTTGCCATGAAGGTGGCAAAGCAATCGTGGCGCAGCGCGGCCTCGCGGATCAGGCGTTTGAAGAAGAACACATCATCGGCCAGCCGAATCGGGTCACCATGTGCAAGGTTCAGCTCGATCTGACCCGCGCCGCCTTCTTGCAAGATGCCGTCGATTTCAAGGCCTTGGGCTTCGGCGAAATCATAGATGTCGTCGATCACCTTGCCGTATTCATCCACCGCCGAGAGGCTATAGGCCTGCTTGCCCGCAGCCCTGCGGCCCGAGCGGCCCATTGGCGGGATCACCGGCTGGTTGGGGTCGATGTTGCGCGCGGTCAGGAAAAACTCCATCTCGGGGGCGACAACCGGCGTCCAGCCCTGATCGGCATAAAGCTGCATCAGGCGGCGCAGCAGGTTGCGCGGCGCAAAGGGCACCAGATTGCCTTGCTGATCCTTGGCGTCATGGATGACTTGCAAGGTCACATCCGCCGTCCAAGGTGCTGCTGTGGCGGTGGTAAAATCAGGCTCGAGGATCATGTCTGGTTCGGTAAAGGCGTCAAAGGGGCTGTCGGCCCATTCGCCCGTGATGGTCTGCAAAAAGATCGAGTTTGGCAGGAAGTAGTTGGTTTGATGCGCGAATTTCGCGGCAGGCATGGCTTTGCCGCGCGCCACGCCGGCGATATCGCCGATCACGCATTCCACTTCGTCCACACGACGGCCTGCGATGTAGTCTCGGGCTGCCTCGGGCAGTTGGTCGGTCCATTTCGACATGGGTCACACTATTTTTGCGGGTTACCCCCGGCCTGATGGCAAAGGGCTTAGCTGCGTTTGGCCTGAAAGAAGGCCGCGATGCGGGCGGCCATGGTGGCAGAATTCAAAGGGTCGGAAAGGCGTGCGGTGGCGCTGTCCAACAGCGGTTGCGGCACCACGCCGCGCCCGCGCGTCTGCGCCAGACCATCAACAAAGTCGGGTTCAAATTCGGGATGCGCCTGCACCGTAAAGGCGCGGTCGTCGTAAAGCAGGGCCGCATTTTCGCAAAAGGCATTGCGCCCCACCACCCGCGCGGCTTCGGGTTTTTGCGTCACCTGATCTTGGTGCCAAGCGTTCAGCGTGATCTTTTCGCCTTCAAAATCATAATCGGTCGCCCCTGCCGCCCAACCGCCGGCAAACTTTTCGACCCGCCCGCCCATGGCTTGGGCAATGATCTGATGGCCAAAGCAAATCCCCACCAGCGGCACATGGGCTGCGTAGGCGTCGCGAATAAAGGCTTCCAGCGGCGGGATCCAAGCGTGATCTTCATAGGCGCCATGCCGCGAGCCGGTGATCAGCCAGCCGTCGCAGGCCTGCACATCGGCGGGAAACTCTCCGTCCACGACGCGAAAGCTGCGAAACTCAAAGCCATAACCCGCCAGCAGCCGTTCGAACATATCGGGATAATCTCCCGATTTTTCGATCAAAACATCGGGAGCTTGGCCAGTTTGAAGGATGCCGATCAGCATAGGAATTCCGCTTTGCAAGGTCGTCTTAGCTAACGCAGTCTCCCCCCTTGGGGTCAAGGGGGGAAGATGCTTGTCGAGGTTACACGGTATCGAGATAAAGTTCGATCAACTCTTGCGCGTTCAACTCGGCGGTATAGTGCAGCTCTTGCCGTTTGGTCGACACAAGGTTCTTGATCAACTCGGGGTGCAGAAAGCGCGGCACGATGGTGCTTTGTTCCAGCGCGTCGATGGCTGCGGCCCAAGTCGTTGGAATCTCGGGCAGACCGTCGATGGCATAGGCATTGCCGACAATCGGCGATGGCGCCTCCATCTGATGTTCGATCCCGTCAAGCGCCGAGCCAAGGATCGCAGCCAGCATCAGATAGGGGTTCACATCGCCGCCTGCCACGCGGTGCTCGATCCGGCGCGCGGCGGGGTTGCCGGCGGGAATGCGAATGGCCGCGGTGCGGTTTTCATAGCCCCAAGCGATGGCGGTGGGGGCGTGTTTGCCCGGCACCAAACGCTCGTAGCTGTTTTGATGCGGTGCAAAGATCAGCGCGGAATCATGCATCGCGTTCAAGCAGCCCGCGACCGCATGTTTCAGCGCAGCCGTGCCCTTTGGCCCGCCGCTGTCAAAGATATTCTCGCCCTTCTCATCCAATATTGAGAAATGCGTGTGCAGACCCGACCCCGAATACTCGGGATAGGGTTTCGCCATAAAGCTGGCGGCAAAGCCGTGGCGGCGCGCCAGACCTTTCACCAACATCTTGAAGAACAAGGCATCATCGGCGGCGCGCAGGGCATCGTCGCAATGCATCAGGTTGACTTCAAACTGGCCCAAACCAGCCTCGGAGGTCGAGGTATCGGCGGGAATGTCCATCGCTTCGCAGGCGTCGTAAAGATCGGTGAAGAAGGTGTCAAAAGCGTCAAGCGCGCGGATCGACAGCGTCTCTGCGGCCTTGCGGCGCTTGCCAGAGCGCGGACTTGCCGGCACCTGCATGGTCTTGCCGGAATCGTCGATCAGGAAAAACTCCAGCTCGATCGCGCAAACTGGCGTCAGCCCGCGCGCCTTATAGCGGTCAACCACAGCCCGCAGCGCATGGCGCGGATCACCCTCGTAGGGCGTGCCGTTTTCGCGAAACATCCAGATCGGCAGCAGCGCTGTTGGCGCCTCGAGCCAAGGCATCGGCATAAAGCCACGCTCGGTTGGGCGCAGGATGCCGTCTTGGTCGCCCTGTTCAAAAACCAAGGGGCTGTCGTCGATATCTTCGCCCCAAATATCAAGGTTCAGCACCGAAAATGGAAAGCGGGTGCCGTTCTTAACCACATTATCTGCATAGCGGGCGGGCACGCGTTTGCCGCGGGCTTGCCCGTTCAAATCCGCCGCAGCGACACGAATTGTGCGCACGTCGGGATGCTTTCTCAGCCAATCTTTCATCATGTTTTCCAGGAGAGCACGCCACCTGCCACACATGCCGAAACCGGCCAGCGGAAGGTTTGGATCATGCCCTTGACCCTATCCTTTTGCATTGATCCCGGCGGCTGCCGTTGTAGCAGTCCCGCAATTTGATCAAAAATAGCTTACTATCGGAGCAACTGCGGACGCAAGCGAATTCTGCTTTGCTCGTTTTGCGGCAAATGTCGGTTCAAATGCCGGTTCACCCGACCAAACCCCCAGATCACGATCAGCGTCAGGATCACAAAGTAGAACGCGATGATCGGATAGGGGATAAAGGGGTTAAAGGTCTTATCGGCAAAGTAGTTGGCGTAATAAAGCGCATCGCCCATCTGCCCAAAGGCCGGAAAGCCCGAGAAAAACACCAGCGTCGTCGATTGCAGCATGAAAATCGCTTCGTTGGTATAGCTGGGCCAAGCCAGCCGCAGCATGGTGGGCCATTGCACGCGGGTGAATTTCTTCCATCCGGTCAGACCATAGGCCTCGGCGGCCTCTAGATCGCCCTTGGGAATCGATTGCAGCGCGCCGTAGAAAATCTCGGCCGAATAGGCGGCAGTGTTAAGAAACAACACGATCAGCGCCCCCGCCCAAGCCCGCGTCAGCCAAGAGGTTTCCACCGTCAGCCCCAGCAGATGAACGCCCGAGCGTGGCAGCAAGACCAGCAGCTCGTAGGCCAAAAAGAACTGGATAAACAAGGGCGAGCCGCGAAACACAAACACAAACCAATCGGCCGGTTTGCGCAGCAAGGGGCTGTGGGCAATGCGGGCAAGCGCCAGCATATTGGCCAGAAAAAAGCCAAAGAACAGCGCCAAGATTGCGAAATAGACGTTCCAGATCAGCCCTGATCCGATCAGGGTGAACTGTTGGCACAGGGTAAAATCGGTGCGCGGCAACAGCTTGGCCCCGATCCCGATCGAGCGCAGGCCATAGTCTGCGATGGTGTCGATGCAGCTCATGCCAAAGCCCTCCGCTGCGCTTCGCCTGCGGCGGTGGCTTGGCCCTTGGACAGCCGCGCCGAGATGCGGGTCAGCACGATTTCAGAGCCTTTGGTCATCAGCAGGTAAAACACCAAAAGCCCAAGGAAGTAATAAAGCCGCCAATCGGGATGCGCATAGGCATAGGCCGAGGTCTTGGTGCCGCCCAATTCGCGGGCGTAATAGACGATGTCTTTCACCGAAAGCAAAAACAGCAGCGGCGTGGCTTTGATCAGCACCATCCACAGATTGGTCAGGCCGGGCAGGGCATAGACCCACATCTGCGGCACCAGAATGCGGCGAAAAACTTGGCGTGGCGTCATGCCATAGGCCTCGGCGGTTTCCAGCTGCGCGCGCGGCACAGCTTGCATCGCCCCCGACAGCACATGGGTAACAAAGGCGCCAAAGACGATGGCGAATGTCACCACCGCAAGGAAAAAGCCATAGGCCTGATAGGCAAAGGGCGAGGCCGTCGCCAGCGGCACCTTGGCCGCATTGCAGACGTGAAACTCAAGCCCTTGGAACACCGGGGCGGAAAGATCTTCGCAGACAAAGCGGCTTTTGACATATTCAAAGCCCTGATCCAGCGCGATCACAAAAAACATGAAATAGACGATGTCGGGCACGCCACGCACCATCGCCGAATAGCCCTTGCCCAACCAGCGCAGGGGCGCAAGCCGCGCCCGGCTGGCCATAGCACCGCCAAAGCCCAAAAGCATCGCCGTGGGGGCGGTCACGGCCAAAAGTGCCAGCACGGTGACAAAAGACATATAGAAATCAAGGTGCTTGCCCGAACTTAGGTAGCAGCCAAGCCATGTCAGGCCTTCAATGGATTTCGGATCTGCGCAGATTTCGAACATGCCGCGGGCCTGTCTTGAAAAAGAATACCCCCCGCGCAGCTTGTGCGCGGGGGGCAGGGAAGGGCGATTAGTACTTCAGGCCTTCTGGGCCAAAGTAGGTTTCGATCATGGTGTTCAGCGTGCCATCTGCCTTCATCGAGGTGATCGCTGCATCCATTTTGCCTTTCAGCTCTTGATCCGACTGACGCAGACCCATGCCAACGCCGCCACCGATAGAAACTGGCTCGCCCACAAACATCAGCGCGCCGTTCGATTCGTTGACCAGCGGACGCAGATAGTCGCTGTCAGCAAAGACGCAAAGCGCCTCGCCGTTGCGCACAGCTGCAACAGTCTCGTCTGGGGTTGGGAATTCCAGCAAGCTCATGCCGGTTTCTGCCACATGGGCGGCTTGAATGGTCGAAACCTGCGCCGAGACCACACCGGTTTTGCAATCGGCATCTGCCGAGGCCGCCACGAAAGCCGAAGGCGTTGGTGGATAGTAGTCTTGGGTAAAGTCGATGACTTTTTTACGCTCGTCGGTGATCGACATGCCGGCGACGATGACGTCATAGTTGCCCGACTGAAGGTTCGGGATGATGCTGTCCCATTCGTTGGTCGACCAGGTGCATTCCAGCGCCGCGCGCTTGCAGATCTCGTCGCCAAACTCGCGCTCAAAGCCGCCGACTTCGCCCTTGTCGTCGATCAGGTTAAAGGGAGGGTAAGCGCCCTCGGTTGCAAGACGCACAACATTTGCCGAAGCAAAGCCCGCGCTCAGCGCCAGAAGGGTGGTTGCAAGAAGAAGTTTTTTCATTGTGTTTCCCTGTTGATGGTAGTGTTGCGGTTAAGCGCCTGCAGACAGAAAGCCGCGCAGGCGCTCTGTCTGCGGATTGGTAAAGAGCGAGGCGGGTGCGCCCTGCTCTTCGATCTTGCCTTGATGCAGAAAGATCACGTGATCTGACACATCAGCGGCGAGTTTCATGTCGTGGGTCACCAAAATCATGGTGCGCCCCTCATCGGCCAAGGCCTTGATAACCTTGATAACCTCTTGCTCCAACTCGGGGTCAAGCGCCGAGGTGGGTTCGTCAAACAGCAAAGCGCGTGGCTCCATGCAAAGCGCGCGTGCGATGGCTGCACGCTGCTGCTGCCCGCCCGAAAGCATCGCCGGCCAAGCATCAGCCTTATCGCCAATGCCAACCTTTTCCAGATACATCCGCGCGCTTTTCTCGACCTCTTTGGGGTCGCGTTTCAGCACGGTGACGGGGGCTTCCATCACATTTTGCAAGATCGTCAGATGTGACCACAGGTTAAACTGCTGAAACACCATCGACAGATTGGTGCGCATGCGGGTGACTTGCAAACGGTCGGCGGGGTGGCGGCCAAGGCCTTGGCCTTTCCAGCGCACCGGCTCGCCTTCAAACAAAATCTCGCCCTGTTGGCTGTCTTCCAGCAGGTTGCAGCAGCGCAGCAAGGTCGATTTGCCCGAGCCAGACGAGCCAATCAGCGAAACCACATGGCCACGCGGCGCAATCAGATCGACGCCTTTCAGCACCTCGAGGCTGCCATAGGCTTTGTGCAGATCATGGATCGCAATAACGGGCGTGTCGGGGCTTTGGGTCACAGATCGGCCTTGGTTAGAGTGGGTCGAACAAATAGGGCGCAGAAATCAACGCTTTGCAACGGCATTTATGACGACGCCCGCGCGGGCTTTGACGGTTTGATCATTTTATATGCGCAATTTGCGCAGGCGGCGGTGGGATTGGCACACAAAGATAGGCTGCTGGCGGCAGACGCACCAGCCCCCTTATCCGCAAGAGATCCCGATCAGCCGCCGTCAGCGCCGCAATTGCAGCCTCGGTTGCGCGGAAATACACATCCGCGTCGCGGCCTTTGGCAGTGATATAGGGCAGGGCAGGGGTCGCTGGCGCGGTCTGGCCCAGCACCCGCAGCCCTGCGGTCCAAGGCTCGAATGCGGTCAGAAAATCCCATGTCAGCGCGTCAATCGCGGCGAACTCCGCCCGCCCTTCGGCCACAGCCAGCGCCGAGGCGCGATGCTCGCCCGTCTCTAATCCGGCAGCAAAATGCAGCCCAAGCGCGCTTGCGTGGTTTTGCGGTGCCGCCCAGCCCGATTGCGACAGGGCGTCATTATAGGCAAGGCCCGCGCCGTCAAAATCAGCCAGCGCGCGCGGATCATCGCGGCGCACCACATAGACCGAGGCATAATGCCCCGCAGGACAGCCCGCGATGCCGTAATCGGGGGCGCCAATCAGCGTGACATGATCGTGCAGCCGCGCGCGATAGGGAAAGCCGCACGTCTGCGAAAACACCAGATCGGGCGATTGCCAAGCGGGCCAATAGGCCGCCTCGCCCCGCGTCAAGGCATCTGGCGCGGCCTCGCCCGCGCTGCGCAGCGCGTCACGGATCAAAGCCCAAAGCCGATCATTCGCGCCCGCTGTCTCGGCGCGATCATACATGCCAAGCGAGGCGATCATTGCCGCTCGACCCGCCGGCGCGCCAGACTGCTTTCCATATCCGTCACCCCCAGCAGATTGGCCAACAGCCGCAGCATCTGATCTTCTTCGGCGTCGCGGCTGCCATCGGCAAGTGCCACCGCCCACAGCGCCTCGATCACCGCGATGCGGTCTTCAAAGGGCACGGCTTCTTTCAACGCGCGGGTAAAGCGCACGGTGTCGGGGGCTTCGGCCTCGAAGGCTTCGGCGCGCGCGCGCAAGGCAACCGCCTCAAAGGGCGACAGGGCGTGCCGCGCCATCAGGATCTTGTCGATCCGCTCGACCTCTTCGGCGGCGTAAAGCCCGTCACTTTTGGCCACGCGCACCAAAAGTGCAGCCAAAGCAAGCTGCGCATCGGGGTCGGGCAGGCGTTTGGGGGCGGGGGCCAAAAGGCCGCGGAGGATATCTGCAAACATGAGGCCAGATTATGCCCGTGCTGTCCCGATGCCAAGGGGGGCATTCGGGATCGTGAACTGATCTGCACCTTGCCGATCAGACATGGGTCAAGCGCTTGAATATCGCCTGCAAGCGCGCGGCCTCTTCGGCCATGCCATAAGGCGGGTTGACCACGAACATGCCCGAGCCTTCCATCCGGTGGCCCTCGCGCACCGGCGGAAACCGCACTTCGCTGCGCAGCGCCTCGGGGAACTGGTTTTGCAGCGCCGTCAGCATCGGCCCATGACTGCCGCCGGTCAAAATCGGATACCAAAGCGCTATGATCCCGACGTTCCATTTGCGCGCGATGGTGGCGATATGCTTGGGGATGGCCTCGTAATCGGCCTTTACCTCGTAAGAGGGGTCGATCAGCATCATGCCCCGGCGCGGGCTGGGCGGGGTCAGCGCTATGGCTGTCTCAAAGCCGTCGCGCTGATAGATATGGGCGTCCCAAGGGTTCATCGCATGGCGCAGATGCTGCTGCTCTTGCGGGTGCAGCTCGGCCAGATGGATGGTATCTTGATCGCGCAACGACAGCGCCGCAATCAGCGGCGAGCCGGGATAGGCAAGCGGGCCATAGCTGGCGCGCACCTCGTTCAGCCGGTTCAGATAGGGGTGCAGCTTTGGAAACAAAGCCTCGGCCACCGCGATGCCCGCCTCGGCCTCGCCGGTCTTGATCGCCTCATCCGCGCCCAGATCATAAAGCCCGCGCCCCGCGTGGGTTTCGATATAAGACAGCGGTTTGTCTTTTTGGATCAGGTAATCCAGCGTCCAAGACAGCAGCGCGTGCTTTTGAACATCGGCCAGATTTCCGGCGTGAAACAGGTGTTGATATGACAGCATGGCCGCAGGGATAGCAGGCAGGGGCGGGGCGGTCTAGGGGGGGCGCGCAATGAATGCGGATGCGGGGAGGGTGGGTTGGAAACCCACCCTACGGGTGGCGCAGCTTGCGATTGATGGGATGGTGGGTGGGTTGGAAACCCACCCTACGGTGGCTAATCGCTAATATGATTTAAGGCTAACTCGCCCCCTTAAACCAACCGCTCCACTTCCTTAGCCGCGCGCACGAAATCGGCGAACAGGGGATGTGGGGCGAAGGGTTTGCTTTTCAGTTCGGGGTGGAATTGCACGCCGATGAACCAAGGGTGGTCCTTGATCTCGACGATCTCGGGCAGGCGGCCGTCGGGGGACATGCCGCTAAAGCTGAGACCGCATTTCTCCAGCTGGGCGATGTATTTTGCATCCACCTCGTAGCGGTGGCGGTGGCGTTCTTCGATCGCGGTGGTGCCGTAGATTTGCGCCACTTTCGAGCCCGCTTTCAGCGTCGCGTCATAGGCGCCCAGCCGCATGGTGCCGCCCTTGTCATCGCCGACTTTGCGCGCGACCACATGGTTGCCTTGGATCCATTCTTTCAGGTGATAGACGATCGGGGTAAAGCGCTTGGCGCCAGCCTCGTGGTCGAATTCCTCGGAGCCTGCATCGGCGATGCCGGCCAGATTGCGCGCAGCCTCGATCACCGCCATTTGCATGCCCAGACAGATGCCCAGATAGGGGATGCCCTTTTCGCGGGCATAGCGGGCGGCCTTGATCTTGCCCTCGGTGCCGCGCTCGCCAAAGCCGCCCGGAACCAGGATGGCGTGGAAGTTTTGCAGATAGGTGGCCGGGTCTTCGCGGTCAAAAATCTCGGCGTCGATCCATTCGGCTTTGACGCGGGTGCGGTTGGCCATGCCGCCATGGGTCAGCGCCTCGGCGATGGATTTATAGGCGTCTTCCAGCTGGGTGTATTTGCCGACGATGGCGACACGCACCACGCCTTCGGCATGGGTCAGCCGGTCCATCACATCTTCCCAACGCGCAAGGTTTGGCTTGGGCGCAGGGGTGATGCCGAAAGCGTCCAGCACGGCTTGATCGAGCCCGGCACGGTGATAGGCCAAGGGGGCCTCGTAGATGGTTTTCAGATCATAGGCCGGCACCACGGCCTCTTTGCGCACGTTGCAAAACAGCGCGATCTTTTCCAGCTCGCGCTGCGGGATCGGATGTTCCGAGCGGCAGACCAGCACATCAGGCGCAAGGCCGATGGATTGCAGCTCTTTCACCGAATGCTGGGTGGGCTTGGTCTTCAGCTCGCCACTGGCCGCCAGATAGGGCAGCAGCGTCAGGTGCATCAGAATGGATTGGCCGCGCGGGCGCTCGTGGATGAATTGGCGGATCGATTCGAAGAAGGGCAGGCCTTCGATATCGCCGACAGTGCCGCCGATTTCGCAGAGCATGAAATCAACTTCTTCGTCGCCGACGCGCAGAAAGTCTTTGATCTCATTGGTGACATGCGGAATAACTTGGATGGTTTTGCCCAAGTAATCACCGCGACGCTCTTTTTCCAAAACATTGGAATAGATCCGCCCCGAAGAGATGGAATCGGTCTTGCGGGCATGCACGCCGGTAAAGCGTTCGTAATGGCCCAGATCCAGATCGGTTTCCGCGCCATCATCGGTGACAAAAACCTCGCCATGTTCAAAGGGCGACATCGTGCCGGGATCGACGTTCAAATAGGGGTCCAATTTGCGCAGCCGCACCGTATAGCCGCGCGCCTGAAGCAGGGCGCCAAGGGCAGCCGAGGCAAGCCCCTTGCCCAGAGAAGACACCACGCCGCCGGTGATGAAAATGTAGCGTGCCATGGGGCCTCCCGTAATGGTTTTTCGGCATGCGATTCGCGTCTTAGGAATCACAGCATCACGGGGGTTGAGCAGTAGCCTAGTCAAAGCTGTCGCGCAACCCGAACGCTACATGCTGTCGGATCTTAAGTCGCTATAGCAAGCGATAGTGGTTAGTTCGACGCAGGTGCAGGCGTTGCAGGAGCCGCTGGCGGTGTTGCAGCTGCGGGCGGTGCCACGGGGGCATCGGTTGCAGGCAGATCAGCAGGCACAGCGCCCAGACCCAAGCTCGACGGTGCGCTTGGTGCCGCAGGGGGTGGTACTTCGCCGCCAAACTGGTCGATGACAGAAGCCGAAGTGGAATCGCGAGCCGCAAGGATCGTCATGCTGATCGAAGTAATAATAAAGCCAATCGCCAGCGCCCAAGTGATCTTGCCCAAGGCTGTCGCTGCTGCCCGACCCGAGATCGCGCCACCGCCGCCGCCGCCCGAGCCCATGCCCAAGCCGCCGCCTTCAGAGCGCTGCAAGAGCACCACGCCGATCAACAACAACGCAAGAATGAGGTGGATGGTAAGAAGAACATTTTCCATACGGGCGGGCTTTCCTGACTGACGCGCCTATCTAGGCGGATGCAGCCACGGGTGCAAGCCCTTCGGTCGGCTTGGCTTGGGTCCTTGTGCAAATAGCGCCCTAGGTTTGTCGATTATGGCACTGCCGCCTCGCAAACGGCGGAAAGTTTGTTGCCATCGGGGTCACGCAGATAGCAGGCGTAAAAGTTTGGCCCATAGGGGCGCAGACCGGGCGCACCGTCATCGATGCCGCCATGGGCGCAGCCTGCGGCGTGAAAATCGGCCACTGCCGCGCGGCTTGGCGCGCGAAAGGCGATCATGGCACCGTTGCCATGGCTGGCGGGGCTGCTTGCGTCAAAGGGCGTGGTGATCCAAAGCGCGATGCGGCTGTCGTCTGCGGCGCCGTAGCCAAGCTCTGCCGCGTCTTCATAGCGCAGCACAAAACCCAGTGGCGCAAGCGCTGCGTCGTAAAAGATTTTCGCCCTTGCGACGTCATTTGTGCCTTGGGTTAGGTAAAGAAACATCGGCTTTGCCTTTCACATTATCGGCGGCGGGGCGGTATTTCTGCGATCTTGCGACAGGCTGCGACACTATTCCAGCAAATAGCGGTTTCGCGCGGCGGCCACTCTCGCTATAGGTCGTTCGGTTTTCGACAAACGCGAAGGATATGCCATGGCTAACGTTGTCGTCGTCGGCGCCCAATGGGGTGACGAGGGTAAAGGAAAAATCGTCGACTGGCTGTCAGAGCGGGCCGATGTGATTGCACGTTTTCAAGGTGGCCATAACGCTGGGCATACCTTGGTGATCGACGGCAAGGTTTATAAGCTGTCGCTGCTGCCATCGGGCATTGTGCGCGGCGGCAAGCTGTCGGTGATTGGCAATGGCGTGGTGTTGGACCCTTGGCATCTGGTGATGGAAATCGCCAAGCTGCGCGAGCAAGGCGTTGATATTTCGCCAGAAAACCTGATGATCGCAGAAAACGCGCCGCTGATCCTGCCCGTGCATGGCGAGCTTGATCGTGCCCGCGAGGGCGAAACCTCGGTTGCCAAAATCGGCACCACCGGTCGTGGCATTGGCCCGGCCTATGAAGACAAGGTGGGTCGCCGTGCGATCCGTGTCGCCGACCTTGCCGACGAGGCAACCTTGGTCGCCCGTGTGGACCGCTTGCTCAGCCACCACGACGCGCTGCGGCGCGGCTTGGGCATTGCGCCGGTCGACCGGGAATCGCTGCTGGCGCAGCTGCGCGAGATCGCGCCGCAGGTGCTGCCCTATGCCAAACCCGTGTGGAAGGTGATGACCGAAGCCCGCCGTGCGGGAAAGCGCATCTTGTTTGAAGGCGCGCAGGGGGCTTTGCTGGACATCGACTTTGGCACCTATCCCTTTGTGACCTCGTCCAACGTCATTGCAGGCCAAGCGGCCACGGGCGTGGGTCTTGGGCCAACGGCTATTGATTTCGTGCTGGGCATTGTCAAAGCCTATACCACCCGTGTCGGCGAAGGGCCTTTCCCGGCCGAGCTGTTTGACGCCGATGGCGCGCGTCTGGGCGAGCGGGGCCACGAATTTGGCACTGTCACCGGTCGTAAGCGCCGCTGTGGTTGGTTTGACGCGGTTCTGGTGCGCCAGACCTGTGCAACCTCGGGTGTGTCGGGCATTGCGCTGACCAAATTGGATGTGCTTGACGGCTTTGATGTGCTGAAAATCTGCGTCGGCTACGATCTGGATGGGGTGCGGCTGGATTATCTGCCCACCGCGGCGGATGCCCAAGCGCGCTGCACACCGATCTATGAAGAGATGGAAGGCTGGTCTGAAAACACCGCAGGCGCGCGGTCTTGGGCCGAACTGCCGGGGGCTGCGATCAAATATGTGCGCCGGATTGAAGAGCTGATCCACTGCCCGGTGGCGCTGCTGTCGACCAGCCCCGAGCGTGACGACACCATCCTTGTCACCGACCCCTTCGAGGATTGAGCGCGTGGCCCTGTCGTATAAAGCCCGCAAACGCTGGGCCTTGGTGGTGCTGTTGGTGGGGATGCCTGCCTATGTTGTCTTGGCGGTAACGCTGATGGGGCATATTCAGCGCCTGCCGCTTTGGCTTGAAGTGCCGGCCTATCTGGTCTTGGGCTTTGCCTGGATCTTGCCGTTCAAACGGGTGTTTCTGGGGGTTGGCCAGCCCGACCCCGATCACTCTGCCGATCAAGACTAACGAAAACAGGCGGCCCCCAACATTTGGGGCCGCCTGATCTGAACCGCGAGTGGCAGCCTCGGGTTCTGTCTGAATGCCTTAGCCCGCGTTGCGCAGGGCCTCTGCCAAAAGCGGCGAACGATCTGTGACCGCAAAGCCGCCGCGTTTGATTTTTTTAATTCGGCCTTCGCGCATCAAGGTGCCAAAGGCGCGCAGCTGATCTTCCAGCAGGTGCTTTTCGGCATTTGGCAGGGTGTTGATCTGGCTCATCACCAAGGGCCGGCTGAACTGTGGCCGCCCCAAGATCTGGGCACAATAGACCGCCGAAGCCTCAAGCAGATCATGCAGCGTTTGCGCGCCAAGCTGTTCGGCAAAATCGGCAAAGCTGGTGCCCTCGGCAAAGAGATTGGCGCTGGCTTCTTCTGGGCTCAGCGTCTCGTCTTCATCCTCGTCATCCAGATCGGCGCCAATCAGGGTTTCCAGCGGAGCTTTGGTCAGGCCGGCGGGCACCAGCCGTGTTGGCATTACCGGACGCTGCGGCCGCACGATGGCTGGTTCGGCGGTGGGCTCGGGAGGTTTTGGCCGATCGATGCGCTGTTCTGACACCAAAACCAGTGGGCTTGTGCGGTCTTCGGCGCTGCGCGCTGTTGGATTTGGCCGCACCACGCTGTCGAGATCACTGCGATAGACCGATTTGCGGTCCGCCGCCACAGAGCCCGCTGCGTCTTGCAATTGCCGGTCAGCCTCGGTCGCGGCAACGGCGGCTTTCAGATGCGAAATCGCGGCAGAGCGGCGGCGCGACTCGGGGTCATCAAGCGCGGTGTTTGTCTGCGCAATCAAGCGGTTCACCGCATCGTCTTTGGAAAGATCGGTCAGGCCTTGGCGCAGATCAGCGGCCTCTGGCCCCGAGAGGGTTTGCACCAAAATCGCGGGCGTCGGGCTGGCTGGATCGGGGCGCAGCACCCGCACGGGGCGGGTTGGTCGCTCGGACTCAGCCGGCTTGGCTGCGGGCACTGCGGTTTGCAGCGCGGCCAATTCGGCCAGCAAAGCGGCTTCGGCGGCTTCGGAAAGCAAGGTGGTGCCTGCGGGGGGCTGGGCTGCTGACTCGAGCCGGCGCACCCGAATAACGCGGGCGCGGGCGTGATCTTGCGGGGCGGGATCGGCGGCCTCTGCGGGTTCGGGCGCTGTTTTGGCGTCATGGTCTGCTTCTGCCACGGGCGCGGGCTCTGCTGCGCCAATCATCGCGCGGGCTTCGGGTGGCGCGATGCCCAAGGCTTCGGCCAAGGCCTCTTCGGCGGTTTGCAGCCGTGCGGGTTCAGGTGCCGGCGCGGGCTCTGCCGCTTTTGCCTGAGGCGCGGGGGACGCTGGTATGTCGCGGGCCAGTTTTGCCAAAAGCGACTCGGTTTCATCGGTGACGTCAAATGCCTCTGGTGTGGAAACCTCGGGCGTGGAAACCTCGGGCGCTGTCTCGAGCAAAACGCTGTCTTGGGTTTGCGTCACAGGCTCTGGCTCCAGCTCGGCCAAGCTATCCTCGTGCGGCGCGTTCGCCTCTGGTTCGGGCGGCAGCGGCTCGGTGGCAGGTTTGGCCACCAAAGCCTCGACACTGGCCAGCATCTCTGGCCCTATCTCGCCGGCATGTTGGTCTTCTGTATAGGTGTCGTCCAAAGCGCCAAGCGGCTCGGGAAGCCGGTGCAAAGGCTCTGGCGCGGTCTCTGGAGCTGCGGGCAGCGCAACCGATTCGAGAGCTTCCGATTCGGGAGCTTCGGCCTGAAGTGGGTCTTGCAATGCGACAGCCGTGTCAGTGGGCAGCTGAGGTGCCCTGTCTTCAAGCGCGGGGCTGGCGCGCAGGCGTGACAAGCGGGCGCTGAGGCTTTCGCCATTGGCATCAAGCATTGGGCTGGCATTTGCGGCAGGGGCAAGCGAAGGCGCGGCAAGCGATGGTGGGGCTGCCCGCGCCACATCTGACGAATCGGCCCGCAAGATCACGCCATTATCTTGGATCTTAGCCTCGACCCGTCGCTGAATTTCCCGCTCGGCTATCTTATGCAGCATCGCCGCATCCGGCGTTGGCGGCTCTGCCCCAAAATAGCGATCTTCGGCGGCAAGATCGCGAAAATATTCAGCGATTGCCTTCATGGTATTAAACGGCTCTTCAAAGCCCTCCAGCGTGCAGCTGAAGGTTCCATAAGAGACCGTTAAAATTTTACTCGCACCAAGCATAGGGGCTCGCCTCTACCAATTTCACACTGCGATCTTGCACTGAAGATTGTTCTAATAAATGGACAGAAGAGGGTAATTTAATGAATTGATTGTGTTCAAAGCCATGGGCTTTTGCCGCAATTCAGAGAACAGTATCGCGATGAAACACAAGATTGTCGAATCTTTGCACGGGGTGACGCTTGCGGGTGGGGGGCCGTTTGGCGCCGCACTTTTGGCGCGGGCCTTAGCCTTGGCCCCTGTTATTGTTGGGGCAGATGGTGGGGCCGACCGTTTGTTGCGGTTGGGGGCCGAACCAACTGCGGTGATCGGCGATTTCGATTCGATCTCGGCCACAGCCCGCGCGCGGCTGGCGGGGCGGTTGTTTCCGATTGCCGAACAAGAGACCACCGATTTTGACAAAGCGCTGCGCTCGATCGCGGCGCCCTTTGTCTTGGGTTTGGGATTCGCGGGCGCGCGGCTGGATCACGGCCTGGCGGTTTTGAACGCGCTGGTGCGCCAGGCTGATCAGCGCTGCCTGTTGCTGTCGCCGCAGGATGTGACCTTTGTGGCCCCGCCCGAGATGCGGCTTGATCTGCCGCTGGGCAGCCGGTTTTCGCTGTTTCCCATGGGCGCGGTGACGGGGGAAAGCGCGGGGCTGCGCTGGCCGATCCAAGATATCGCATTTGCGCCCGATGGCATGATTGGCACCTCGAACCAAGTGGTGGGGCCGGTGCATCTGCGGGTCTCTGCGCCGCGCATGTTGGTGATCTTGCCGCTTAAATCTCTGCCGGCAGCGCTGCGCGGGCTTGCTGTCCTGTGACCCGCTCGCGGTAGATCACATAAAGCCCCGAGCCCACGATTACCACAATCCCCGCCCAAGTCAGCAGATTGGGGAAGGTGCCAAAGATCAGATAGCCCACCGCCACCGCCGCAATCAGTTCAAGGTAATGCAGCGGTGCCAAGGTCGAGGCGGGGGCGTATTTCAGCGCAAAGGTCATCGACATATGGCTGACCGCCGCCCAGAACCCGACGCCAAACAGCCACAGCCAAAACAGCCCCTGCGGCCAGACCGGATCCAGCTCGGCCAGCCCCGATCCATCGGCAAGCAGCATCACCGGCAGACAGATCAGCCCGCCAAAGATCGAGGTGTAAAGCTGTTGCATCACCGGATGCGTGCCCGGCCCCAGCGATTGGGTGATCAGCATGTAAAAGGCAAACAAAAAGGCCGTGGCAAGCGGGTAAAGCGCCACCGTGCCGTAAAGCGTTAACGAAGGTTGGATCACCAGCAAAACCCCGGCAAAGCCCACCACAGCGGCGGCAATCCGGCGCGGACCGATGGCGTTTTTGAACAGAAAATGCCCCAAGATCAGCAGGATAAACGGCTCTACAAAGACAATCGCCAGCGCATCGGCAATCGGCATCACCTTGGTGCCCGCAACAAAAGCATAGGTCGAGGCAATAAGACACAGCGCGCGCAGCGCCAGCAGGCCCGCAGCCCGCCGGTTCAGCCCAAACCCCAGCCGCAGCACCAGCGCCACCGGCAGCATCAGCGCGCCCTGCACCAAAAACCGCGCCGTGGTGATTTGGCCCACCGGAATAGCGTCAGTTGCAAGCTTGGCCGAGGCATCCAAAAGCGGTGCCAGCAGGCAAAACACCAACATCAGCGCGATGCCGGTCAGGGTTTTATCGCGCGTCATGCCGCCCCCTTTGCGCGGTGCGCGGCGCGTGGTTCAGCAATTGGGCACATTGACCGCAAGGCCGCCCAGCGAGGTTTCCTTGTATTTCTCATGCATGTCGCGTCCGGTTTGGCGCATGGTCTCGATACAGACATCCAGGCTGACCAGATGGTCACCATCGCCGCGCAGCGCCAAACTGGCGGCCGAAACCGCCTTGATCGCGCCCAGACCGTTGCGCTCGATGCAAGGCACCTGCACCAGACCTTTGACCGGATCGCAGGTCATGCCAAGGTGATGCTCCAGCGCGATTTCGGCGGCGTTTTCCACCTGTTTCACCGTGCCACCCAGCACCGCACAAAGCCCCGCCGCCGCCATGGCAGCAGCCGAGCCGACCTCGGCCTGACAGCCGCATTCCGCCCCCGAAATCGAGGCGTTGTGTTTGCACAGCCCGCCAATCGCCGAAGCGGTCAGCAGAAAATCGGCGATGCGGCTGACAGATGCCCCCGGCACATGGTCAAGATAATAGCGCAAAACCGCAGGCAACACGCCCGCAGCACCATTGGTTGGCGCGGTCACAACTTGGCCACCTGCGGCGTTTTCCTCGTTCACCGCCATGGCATAAAGCGACATCCAGTCGTTGATCGTATGCGGCGCGGTCATATTCAGCCCGCGTTCAGCCAAAAGCGCGTCATGAATGCCCTTGGCACGCCGGCGCACCTTCAGCCCGCCGGGCAGGATCCCCGTGCCCTCCATCCCGCGCGAGATGCAGTCGTTCATCACCTGCCACAGCCGCGCGATGCCTTCGTCGATCTGGGTCTGACTGCGGAATTTCAGCTCGTTGGCCAGCTTCATCTGCGCGATGGTCTTGCCCGATTTCAGTGCCATCGCCAGCATCTCATCCGCGGTTTCAAAGGCATAGGGCACATCGGCGCGGGGCTTGGATTTGGCCTCGCCCGCCTGCGCCATTTCAGAGGCCGTCAGCACAAAGCCGCCGCCGATGGAATAATAGGTCTCTTGCAAGATCACATCGCCCTGCGCGTCGGTGGCTTTCAAGATCATGCCATTGGCATGGCCTTCCAAAGCGGGGCCATAGTCAAACAGCAGATCTGCATTGGGGTCAAAGTGCAAGGGCGGCAGCCCCTCGGCCTGAATGCTGCGGGTCTCGCGGATCTGGGCCAGCACGGCTTCGGCTTTTTCGGCGTCATAGGTTGCAGGGTGAAAGCCCGCAAGGCCAAGGATCGTGGCGCGGTCGGTGGCATGGCCGACGCCGGTAAAGGCAAGGCTGCCGTGCAAAGACGCCCGCAGCCCGGCAAACTTAAACGGCGAGGCACGCATCAGGTCCAGAAATTGCGCCGCCGCTACCATCGGCCCCATGGTGTGCGAAGACGAGGGGCCGACACCCACTTTGAACATATCGAAAACAGAGAGGAACATAGGCGTCCTATTGATAAGGCTGGGTGAAAGGGCGGCTGCCCAAGGCTTCTTCGGCAGCAATGGCTTGGGCGGCGGCGCTGGTTTCCAGCACGGCCAGCCGCTGATGCAGGGCGGGGAAATCCGCGCTGGGGAAATAGGCTGCATGATCGGGCGCAACGCCGCCCAGCCAATGCATCAACATGCCCAGATAATACCCCATCAGCGAGCTGTCGCTGGAAAACCACGCAGGCGCGTCGCGGGTCAGCATCGAATCGAGGGTCGTCAGCAAGACCTGCATCTGCGCGCGCGCCGCCTGCGACACGGCTTGCGCACACGCAGGCCCTGCGGTGCGTTCGGGGTAGAACAGTTGCAACAGCACCGGGTGGATGTTTGACGAGGTGAAGAAAAACCAGCTGAGAAAGCCCGCGCGGTCAGGGTGATCTGGGGCAGGGGCAAGCCGGTGATGGCGGTCGGCCAGATACAGAAGCATCGCAGCGGTTTCGAACATCGGGCCGTTTGGCGTCTCCATTGCCGGAATTTTGCCCAAAGGCTGCAAGGCGCGGTAGGCGGCGCTGTCCAGCACGCCCGCGTCGCGGTCAATCAGCACGGCCTCATGCGGCAATTGCAGATCGGCCAGCACCATGCGCAGCACCAGCGACGCGGTATCGGGGGAATAGTGCAGCCTATACATCGCGGGCTCCTGCCGTTTTGCGCAGTATGCGCGAAGTTTGCCGCCAAGGCTGCGCTAAAACGACATCTTTCGCCTTACAACGGCGTGCGGCCGCGGCTGGTGCCTTAGCCAGCCGTGGCGGTGGCAAAATCCCACAGCAGTTTGACGTTCAGCGCGATGATGATGGCCGCAATCACAATGGCAAAGGCCACCAGCCAGCGCGGCGCCGCCATCGCCCCCATCTTTTTGCGATCCGCAGTAAACAGCACCAATGGCACCACCGCAAAGGGCAGTTGCAGGCTTAGGATCACTTGCGTCAAGATCAGCAGCTTGCCCGTGCCAGCCGAGCCGTAATAAAGCGTCACAAGCGCTGCCGGCACAATCGCGATCATCCGCGTGATGGCACGGCGCAGCCACGGCGGCAGGCGGATTTGCAAAAAACCCTCCATCACTGCTTGGCCCGCCAAAGTCGCGGTCACTGTTGAATTCAAGCCGCAGGCCAGCAGGGCCACCGCAAACAGCATCGGCGCAATGCCTTGGCCCAGCAAAGGCCCCAGCAGTTGGTGCGCGTCTTCAAGGGCGGCCACTTCGGTCAGCCCGTTGCTGTGAAACGAGGCCGCCGCAAGGATCAGGATCGAGGCATTGATCAGCAGCGCAAACATCAGCGCAATCGTGCTGTCCCAGGTGGCAAAGCGCAGTGCCTCGCGCTTTTCGGCCAAGCTGTCGCCATAAGCACGGGTCTGCACAATCGCCGAATGCAGATAAAGGTTATGCGGCATCACGGTTGCGCCCAAAATCCCCAGCGCCAGATAAAGCATCTCGGGATTGCGCAGGATCTCGACCGTGGGGGCAAAGCCACGGATCACATCGCCCCAGACCGGATCGGCCAAAAAGATCTGAATGCCAAACGACAGGGTGATGATGCCAAGCAGGGTGATCACAAAGGCCTCGAGCCAGCGAAAGCCTTTGTTTTGCAGCCATAAAATTAAAAACACATCCAGTGCCGTGATCAGCACGCCCAGCTCCAGCGGAATGCCGAACAACAGGTTTAATCCGATGGCAGTGCCGATCACCTCGGCGATATCGGTGGCGATGATCGCCAGTTCTGCCGACAACCAAAGCGGCAGCGAAATCCAGCGCGGAAAGGCATCGCGGCAAGCCTGCGCCAGATCGCGCCCCGAGGCGATGGCCAGCCGCGCGCAAAGCGCTTGCAACACAATCGCCATCACGTTTGAAATCAGCGCCACCACCAGCAGCGTATAGCCAAACTTTGACCCGCCCGCGATTGAGGTCGCCCAATTGCCCGGGTCCATGTAGCCGACAGCCACCATATAGCCCGGCCCCAGAAAGGCCGCGAACCGCCGCCACGCGCCCTTGGGCAAAACCACCGAGGCATGAACATCTGACAGCGCGGCTTCGCCACGGGCTGCGCGCCACTTGCTACTGGACATATCGAAAAGCGAGGGCATGATGACTTTCTTTTTGAGAATTATTCGCAATTTAGATTGTCACCCCCTTAAGTCAAGGCCCGATCCGCGCCCTGTGGCAATTCCCCCTCGCCCCTGCGCCTTGATTTCCCTATAAGAGGGGGCAAATCCACATGGGGCCGCCCGCGACGGCGCCGAAAATTCAGGAAGACACCATGACAGCCGAGCTTTCCCCCATCGACAAAGCCAAATTCGTCGCCGCCAAACGTGCGGTCGATTTTATCGAAGATGGGATGAAAGTCGGGCTGGGGACAGGGTCCACCGCGGCATGGATGGTGCGCTGTCTGGGCGAGCGGGTGCGCCAAGAGGGGCTGAAGATCACCGGCGTGCCCACCTCGACCCGCACGGCCGCTTTGGCGCGTCAGATGGGCATTCATGTCACCTCGCTGGACGAAGCGAAATGGCTGGATGTTACCATTGATGGCGCCGATGAATTCGACAAGCAGCTTGCGCTGATCAAAGGCGGTGGTGCGGCGCTGTTGCAAGAAAAGATCGTGGCCACGGCGTCCGATCTGATGATCGTGATCGCGGATGCGGCGAAAGAAGTGCAGCAGTTGGGGGCCTTTCCGCTGCCGATCGAAGTGATCCCCTTTGGCTGGCAAACCACCAAAGCGCTGGTCGAAGAAATGCTGGTCTCTATGGATGTGCTGGCGCGCGATGTCAGCTTGCGGATGAATGGCGAGCGCGCCTTGGTCACCGACGAGTCGAATTATATCCTCGATCTGCACTTAAAGCGCATCGGCAACCCGCGGCAATTGGCGCTGGTGCTGAACCAGATTCCGGGTGTGGTGGAAAATGGTCTGTTCATCGACATTTGCGACATTGTTGTGGTGGGGCATGGCGATGGGCGGGTGACGGTGCGCGATATCAACGCGGGCTCGGAAACCGACAGCCAAGTGCATTTCAAGCCGACCGATAATATCTTTGCCGATCTGGGAGAATGACTTTGGATTTTGACTTCGATCTTTTCGTCATCGGTGGCGGTTCTGGCGGCGTGCGGGCGGCGCGGATTGCGGCCTCGGAAGGCGGCGCAAAGGTCGGTCTGGCCGAAGAAAGCCGGATGGGCGGCACCTGTGTCATTCGCGGCTGTGTGCCGAAAAAGCTGATGGTTTTCGCCTCGGAATATCCCGACATGATCGCGGATGCCAAAGCCTACGGCTGGGATGTGCAGTCCGGCCCGCTGGATTGGCGCGGCTTTCGCAGCAAGCTTGAGGCCGAGCTGGACCGGCTTGAAACCGCCTATCGCAACACGCTGAAATCGGCAGGGGTGACGGTTTATGATGCCCGCGCCGTGGTGGTGGACCCCCATTGCGTGCGCCTTGCCGATGGCCGCGAATTCAGCACCAAGCACATTCTGATCGCCACCGGCGGTCAGCCCTTTGTGCCACAGTTTGAGGGGCGCGAGCTTGCCATCACCTCGAACGATATTTTCCATCTGGACGCGCTGCCAAAGCGGGCGCTGGTGGTGGGTGGCGGCTATATCGCCAGCGAATTCGCCTGCATTCTGAACGGCTTGGGCGTGAAGGTTTCGCAATACTATCGCGGCGCACAGATCCTGCGCGGCTTTGACGACGAGGCGCGCGGCCATGTCGCAAACCAGATGGCCGCCAATGGCATCGCGATCCATTGCGGCACCGATGTCGAGCGGCTGGAACAGCGCGAAGGCGGCATTTGCGCGGTGGCAACCGATGGCTCGACCGCCGAGTTTGATCTGGTGCTTTACGCCACTGGCCGCGTGCCCAATGTCGCCGGTCTGGGGCTGGAAGCGCTGGGCGTGGGCTTGGGGCGCAGGGGCGAGGTTTTGGTCGATGACTGGAGCCAGACCGCCGTGCCTTCGATCTATGCTGTGGGCGATGTCACCGACCGCATCAACCTGACCCCCGTGGCGATCCGCGAAGGCCATGCCTTTGCCGATACGGTGTTTCGCGGCATTGCGACCAAGGCCGACCACGATCTTGTGGCCTCGGCGGTGTTTACCCAGCCCGAGCTTGGCTCGATTGGCCTGTCGGAAGAGGCCGCGCGCGAGGCCGGGCCTTGCGAGATTTATGCCGCAAGCTTCCGCCCAATGCGGTCGCTTTTTGCGGGGCGTCAGGATAAGGTGCTGATGAAGCTGGTGGTTTGCGCCACCACGCGGCGGGTGCTGGGCTGCCATATCGTCGGGCCCAATGCAGGCGAGATGATCCAGCTTGCCGCGATTGCGGTCAAGATGGGGGCGACCAAGGAAGATTTCGACCGCACCGTTGCCGTACATCCCACTATGTCGGAAGAATTGGTCACTATGCGTAAGCCGGTGCGGATATTCTGACGCAGGCCGCAAAAACGGGGGCTTATGGGTTGAAATCTGTGGGTTTAGACCCCAGTTCATAAACAACTGAAAAAGATGAAAGGTGTATCAATGGCGGGTAGCGGAGGTCCCTGGGGCGGCAATGGCGGCTCTGGCGGTGATGATGACGAACGCAATGGGCAGCAAGGCAACGGCCAGCGCCCAGGTGGGCGGCGTCCGAATGAGGGTCCGCAGATCCCCGAAATTGACGAGCTGGTAAAGCGCGGGCAGGAACAACTGCGCGTGTTGATGGGCGGCGGCGGCAATCGTGGCCCGCGCGGCCCCAATGGCGGCGGCGCTGGCGGTCAAATTCCGCCGATGTTCACCCGCAATGGTATTTTGCTGGGTCTGGTCGCGGCACTTGGGCTGTGGGGCTTCTCTTCAGCCTATACCGTCAAGCCTGAACAACAGGCGGTAACGCTGATGCTGGGCAAATTCAGCGGCGTCACCGAAGAGGGTCTGCACTTTGCGCCTTGGCCGGTGATGCGGGCCGAACTGGTTGAATCGCGCAAACAGCGCACCACCGATATCGGCAATGGCGCCAATGGTCCTTTGGACAACGGCCTGATGCTGACGCGCGATCAGAACATCGTCGATATTGAATTCCAGGTTGTTTGGAACATCTCGGATCCTGCCAAGTTCTTGTTTAACCTGGCCGATCCAGAAGACACCATCCGTGCTGTGTCGGAATCTGCGATGCGCGACATCATTGCGCGCTCGGAACTGGCCCCTGTGCTGAACCGCGACCGGGGCGTGATTGCGGCCGAAGTGCTGAAAGCCATTCAGGACACGCTGAACACCTATGCCGCCGGCATCAATGTGATCCGCGTCAACTTTGACAAATCCGATCCGCCAAAAGAGGTGATCGACGCCTTCCGCAAGGTGCAAGCAGCCCAGCAAGAGCGTGACCGCTTGGAAAAAGAGGCCGACGCCTACGCCAATACCGTCACCGCAGGCGCACGCGGTCAGGCAGCCCAGCTGCAAGAAGAGGCCGAAGCTTACCGCGCGCAGGTCGTCAACCTTGCTTTGGGTGAAACCAGCCGTTTCACCTCGGTTTATAACGAATATATCAAGGCCCCAGATGTGACGCGCAAGCGGATGTATTTGGAAACCATGGAAAAAGTTCTGGGCGGCATGAATAAGGTTATCCTTGATGGTGTCGATGGCGGCGCGAACGGGCAGGGTGTTGTGCCCTATCTGCCGCTGAATGAGCTGAACAAATCCACAGCCACCGGAGGGACAAACTGATGCGCGCCGCTTATCTTATTCCGGCAGCCGTTCTGGTTGGTGCCGTGGCGCTGTCTTCGGTCTTTATCGTCGACGAGCGGAAAAAGGCCTTGGTCTTGCAGTTTGGCGAGGTCAAGCAGGTGATCAACGAGCCGGGCTTGGGCTTTAAAATCCCCTTCATTCAGGATGTGTTCCTTTATGAAGACCGGATCTTGGGCCTGCCGACGCAGCCCTTGGAAGTCACGCCCTTGGATGACCGCCGCTTGGTAGTCGATGCCTTTGCGCGCTGGCGCATCGTTGATCTAGAGGCGTTTCGTCGCGCCGTGGGTTCGGGTGGCGAAAACGCGGCCCGTGACAACCTTGATAAGATCATCAACGCCGAAATCCGCGAAGTTTTGGGCGGGGTTCCCAGCCAAAGCGTGCTCTCGGAAGACCGCACCGGCCTGATGAACCAGATCCGCGACCAAGCCCGTGCCAAAGCACTTGGCCTTGGGGTTGATGTGATCGATGTGCGTTTGACCCGCACCGATTTGCCCGAACAAAACCTCGAGTCGACCTTTGGTCGGATGCGGGCCGAGCGCGAGCGTGAGGCCGCTGATGAAATCGGTCGCGGCAACGAGGCCGCACAGCGGGTTCGTGCGGCAGCCGATCGTTCGGTGGTCGAAATCGTGTCGCAATCGCGCAAAGAGGCTGATGTTATTCGCGGTGAAGCAGACGCCACCCGTAACGGCATCTATGCCGAAGCCTTTGGCAAAGACCCGGAATTCTTTGCCTTTACCCGCTCGCTCACCTCTTACGAACGGGCCTTGCAGTCGGGGAATTCGTCGATCGTGATGAAGCCGGACAGCGAGTTCTTTGACTATCTGCGCAGCGAAAAAGCGCCCGCGGCACAATAACGCGGCAACACAGCAAAATTCGGGGGCCAGCGCGATGCGTTGGCCCTTTTTGCATGGCTTTTGCCTCGCAAAGCACAGGCAGCTTGCATCACAAGAGGTTGAGAATTGTGCTGCGGTCTTGCATTGTGCTGCAATCTTGCCATTTGTTGGGGGTAATGACTGCTGCGGTGACAGGCCGCAAAGGTTTTCGAATAAGGAGATCTAACGTGCCACATCTTTCCTCTGCTCAAACCTTGGGGCACCCCCGCTTTGCACCGGCGCGCGCGCCGCGCCTGCTGTTGGCGCTTGGATTGGGGCTTGGGCTTGCGCTTGCACCTGCACTACGGGTCGAGGCGCGCGGTGCGCCTGAAAGCTTTGCCGATCTGGCCGAACAGATCAGCCCTTCGGTTGTTAATATCACCACCACTTCGGTGGTGGCTGCCAGCACCGGCGGGGTGCCGATGGTGCCGCCCGGATCACCGTTTGAAGATTTCTTCAAGGATTTCATGGGCCCTAATGGCGGCCCCAACGGTCAGGGCGGCAATGCCCCGCAACGATCCGAGGCGCTGGGCTCGGGCTTTGTGATCAGCAATGACGGCTTTATTGTCACCAACAACCATGTGATCGAAGGTGCCGATGATATCGAGGTTGAATTCTTTGGCGGCAAAAAGCTGAAGGCGAAACTGGTCGGCACCGATCTGAAAACCGATATTGCTGTTTTAAAGGTTGAAAGCCCCGAGGCGTTGCCTTTCGTGGCCTTTGGCGACAGCAATAAGATGCGGGTTGGCGATTGGGTTCTGGCGATGGGTAACCCGCTGGGGCAGGGCTTTTCGGTGTCTTCGGGCATCATCTCGGCGCGCGGGCGCGAGCTGAACGGCGCTTACGATGATTTTCTGCAAACCGATGCCGCGATCAACAAGGGCAACTCGGGCGGGCCGCTGTTCAACATGGATGGCCAAGTGATCGGCGTGAACACTGCGATCTTGTCGCCTTCGGGTGGCTCGATTGGCATCGGTTTTTCGATGTCGTCGAATGTGGTGGCGCATGTGGTCGATCAGCTGAAGGAATTTGGTGAGACACGGCGTGGCTGGCTTGGTGTGCGCATCCAAGATGTGACAACCGATGTAGCCGAGGCGATGAATTTGGCCGCAGCCTCGGGGGCTTTGATCACCGATGTGCCAGATGGCCCGGCCAAAGACGGCGGCTTACAGGCGGGCGATGTGATCCTCAGCTTTAACGGCGCGACGATCAAGGATGTGCGGTCTTTGACCCGCACCGTGGCCGATGCGCCAATTGGTCAAGAGGTGCCGGTACTGATCAACCGCGCAGGCGCCGAGCAGACGCTTCAGATCAAACTGGGCCGCCGCGAGACCGATGAGGCCAGCGGTCCGCTGCCCGCTGCGCAAAAGAAAACCCCCGCTGCCCCCGAAACTGCCGAGGTCTTGGGGCTGACGCTGGTGCCGCTGGATGCCAAGGCGATCAAGGATCTGGGCTTGGATGCAACGGCCACTGGTTTGGCCGTCACCCGTGTTGATCAATCGTCCGAGGCCGCTGACAAGGGCGTGGCCCCCGGCGATGTGATTGTAGAGGCCGGCCAGCAAAAGGTGCTGCAACTCAGCGATCTGCAAGACCGCGTCACTGAAGCCAAGGATGCCGGCCGCAAGTCGATCTTGCTGTTGATCCGCCGCTCTGGTGATCCGCGCTTTGTGGCGCTGTCGGTGCAATAAGCGTTTAAGATCAAAGCAATGGAGCGGCGGGGCAACCTGCCGCCCTTTTTGCATCAGCCGATTTCGCGCAGCAATCTGCTGCGGAACGACAGCATCCAATCCGCCCGCTCGATTGCCACAGCGCGGCCGGTGACGGTCTGCATGCTATCGGCGATTTTAAGCAGTTTGACCTCGATATGATCCAGCGCAAAAGCGCGGTCATCCAGCGGGCGGGCGCGCGCCAAAGGGTCTGCGGCATCAAACAAGCCGCCACCCATTTGGCCCGAGACATGGAACATCCGTGCAATGCCAATCGCGCCAAGCGCTTCCAGCCGATCGGCGTCTTGCAAGATGCGCGCCTCGGGGCTTTCGGGGGGCACGGCGGCTGAAAAGCTATGCGCGGTGATGGCATGGGCGACTGCGGGCAGCTTTTCGAGCGCAAATCCGTCTTGACGCAGAAACAGGCAAGCCGCCTCTGCCGACAACCGCGAAGCCGAGGCGCGGTCGGGATGCGATTTCGGCAGGTTGACCAGATCGTGAAACATCGTCGCCGCCAGCAGCACCTCTAAATCGCAGGGCTCGTCCATCGCGATCAGCTGCGCCTGTTTCCAGACGCGGCGTAGATGGCCCAGATCATGCGCGCCATCAGCTGGATGCGCCTGCCATTGCCGCGTGACTTCGGCTTCATAGCGGCTTTTTGCAGCGGTGAGGGCAGCTTTGCTCATTGATCCTCCAGATCGGTTGCCAAAAGACCAAGCTCTTGGGCGGCGGCCAGCGACAGCACGGGGCTGTCAAGGCCACGCTCGGCCTGAAAGCGGCGGATTGCTTCGGCAGTCTCGGTACTCATTTCGCCGGTAATGGCGGCGGTATAAAGCCCGCGCGCTTTTAAAGCGCGTTGCAGCGTGGCGAGGAAACTGACCGTCAGACTGTCGGGGCAGGGCGCGCGGAACCACACCTCGCGGGTGTCTTGCACCATGCGTTGATGGATATTGCTGCGATAGCTGGCTGGTTGAGTGATCTTGCCCGCCGCGTCACGCTGTTCTTCCGAGATCAGCACCTGTTCGGTCACGGTTTCAATGATCGCGGGGGTGATATCCTTGCCCCAGCAGGCCCCCGCTTGATCTTGACGGGGCGCGGTCTGGCCGGCTTTGACCTCGATCTGCGCAATGGTCTGACCCGAAAGCACTGGCGCTTTGACCTGCGGCTGGCTGCAAGCACCAAGCACCAAGCTGCAACTTACCAAATAGCGAAACAACATGCGGGCCCGATCTGCCAAAAGACGCGTCCGGTTTGTCCGAACCAATTGCGCCAGACCATAGCGGCAAAGCCTCAGCCTGCAAACCCCCCAGCCTGAAACCCCCAGCCTGTTAAGCCCAATGATCTGACGGGGAATTGAGGTCTTTGGTCGCGCGCGGCACTGGCAAAGCCTGACAACTTGGCTTAAGTGTTTTCGCAAGTTTTCAGCAAGGCGGGATGAGAAATGGCGAAAATTACCTATGTCGAGCATAATGGCAAAGAACATGTTGTCGAGGTTGCCAACGGTTTGACCGTAATGGAAGGCGCGCGCGACAACGGCATTCCGGGCATTGAGGCAGATTGCGGCGGCGCCTGCGCTTGCTCGACCTGTCATGTCTATGTCGATCCGGCTTGGGTTGAAAAACTGCCGAAAAAAGACGCGATGGAAGAAGACATGCTGGATTTCGCATGGTCGCCTGATGCGCTGCGCTCGCGGCTGACCTGCCAGATCAAGGTGACTGACGCGCTGGACGGGCTGCGCGTGCAGATGCCGGAAAAACAGATTTGAGGCGGATCGGGGCGGCGCTGGCCGCCCTTTTCTTTGCAACGTCTGCCGCCGAGGCGAAAGAGTCCTGTGATCAGGCCTTCGGCCTAAGGGTTTGCTACAGCGATGCGGGCGGGCCTATTGGCTATGACCACAATATTTTGGGCAATACGCCCGAATGGCGCGAGCTGCGCGGCCCTGATTGGGTCTTGCGGCCTAAGGCCGGGTTTTTTGAAGATGTAGCGCCGCGTGTGGCTGATGTTACCGGCGACGGGCGGCCCGAAGTGATTGCGGTGCAGACTGATCTGATGCGCGGTGCGCGGCTGATTGTGGTTGCAGGTGACGGCAAATTGCTGGGGGCGACCGCCTATATCGGTCAGCGCCACCGCTGGATGGCGCAGGCTGGGGTGGGGGATTTTGACGGCGATGGCCGCATCGAGATTGCCTATGTTGACCGCCCGCATTTGGCCAAAGAGCTGGTGTTTCTGCGTCTTGAGGCGGGCGATCTGCGCGAAGTCGCGCGGCTCTCGGGCCTGACCAACCACCGCATTGGCGACACCGCAATCAGCGGCGGCAGCCTTCATTGCGACGGCAAAGACCAGATGATCCTTGCCTCGGGCGATTGGCGCCGGATTTTCGCGGTGCAGATCGGCCAGAAGCCGCGCGATTTGGGGCGCTATAGCCGCGCCGCGATGCGCGCAGCTCTCAGGTGTCAATAGGGGTGCGCGGTGCCGTCATAGCTTAGGAAGCAGCCGGTTGTTTCCAGAGAAAGATCTGCAAAACAACGGGTTAGTCCTGACACGGATTGCGCCACGGTGATGGCAGCACGCGCGCCACCCATATCGGTTTGCACCCAGCCTGGGTGATAGATGCCCACAGCAATGCCCTGCGGCGCAAGATCGGCTGACAGGTTGCGCCCCAAATTAAGCACCGCCGCTTTCGACGCGCGGTAGATATAGCTGCCCCCCGGCGCGCGCGTGTCCGACGCCATTTGCGACGAGATAATCGCGATCTTGCCCTTAGCGGCGCGCAGCTGCGGCAACAGCGCCTGAAGGGTCAAAAATACCCCCGTCACATTGGTCGCAAAGCTGTCGGCCCAAAGCTGCGGCGCATAGCCGGTCAGGTCTTGGTCGCGATCCAGATAGACGCCGGCGTTGCAGATCAGCAGATCAAGCGGCGCGTCAATGTTCTGGCTGAGCGCCGCACAGGCTGCGGGATCGGTGACATCAAGCGCCAGCAGGCCATCGCTGGCCTTGCGCGCGGTGCCAAAGCTGACCTCGCCCGTGCTGCGGTAATGCGCGAGCAGACCTGCGCCGATGCCGCGATTGGCGCCTGTGATCAAAACCGTCATTCAATTGGCCTTTCTGGGCGGCATAAAGGGCAGGGGGGCGACGGGGATGCCGTCTTCGATCAGCGCGCGCGCCTCCTCGGGCTTGGCCTCGCCGTAGATTGCGCGCGCGTCAATGCTGCCCTCGTGCATCCGGCGGGCCTCGGCGGCAAAGTTCAGCCCGACATAATCGGAATTCGCCTCGATCTTGCGCCGCATTTCGGCCAAAGCAGCCTCGATTTCGGTTTGCGGCTGGGTGAGGCTGGGTTTGCTGGCCTCGCCTGCGTTGCGGGCAGGGCGCACCGTGGGGGCCATCAGGGTTTTTTCAATGCTGGTGTCGCCGCACAAAGGGCAAGCGATCTGGTTTGCGGCGCGCAGCGTGTCAAAGCCGCTGGCCGATTGGAACCAGCTTTCAAAGTCATGGCTGCTGCTGCATCGAAGCGAATAGCGGATCATCTGTTCGGGCCAAATCTGAAGGACGCCTTAGCCTGCGCCGGTTTTCAGTCAGAGGCAAGGGCCGGCGTCACCAGCTGTTTTACGATCGCCTTAAGCAATTGGCGCAATTCAGGTTCTGCAACTTTGCGCGCGGCTTTTTCTGCCGCAAACCATTTGCGCCGGCGCTGCTTGCGTTCGGGGAAATCGGTGTGCAGCGCAGCAACCCGCAAGCCAAAAACCGTGACCGTGCAGGGCTTTGTCTCGGTCGCACTTAGCACCTTGTCATAGCCAAATTGGCCGATGCTTTCGGGGTTTATATCGCCGCGCACGCCTGCTTCTTCCCAAGCCTCGATCGACGCGGCCTCGGCATCAGACAGGCCTTGCATTGGCCAGCCTTTGGGGATCACCCAACGGCCGGTGTCGCGGCTGGTGATCAGCAAAACCTCAACCTTGGCGCGGTGCATGCGCCAGCAGATCGCGCCAATTTGCGCGGTGCTGTCGGCAGCTTTTTGCGGCTGCGCCTTGGGTTTCGATTTCGGCATTGCTGCAGCCTCGGGATCACATGTTTTTAGCGCTGCCATTCGCGGGCAAGCTTGGTTAGGCTATGCCAGACTGCTTTCGCGATAGCCAGAGCCGTCATGGCGAAAGGGTGAAGATTCCGTCATAAATCTGTTACAAACATTGTGTCACAGGGGAAAAATGCAGCAAAGCGGCGCTCTTTTCATCGGATCCGAGATTTACCGCGGCTCGAGCTATGGCGCAAAGCACCCCTTACGGGTGCCGCGGGTGTCGACGGTGATAGATCTGGGCCGTGCGCTTGGGCTGCTGGCGGGGCGCTATCGCGCAAGCCCGCGTGCCAAACCCGCAGCCCTGACGGCCTTTCACCACCCCGCCTATATTGCCGCCCTGCAAGAGGCCGAAGCGACGGGCGATCTGCCGCCTGCGGCGCGGGCGCGGTTTCATCTGGGCAGCCTAAGCAATCCGATCTTTCCGCAGATATACAGCCGTCCGGCCACCGGGGCGGGGGGTGTTTTGCTTGCGGCCGAGCTGTTGGCCAAGGGCGGGGCGATCTATGTGCCGGGGGGTGGCACCCATCACGGCATGGCCGACCGCGCCAATGGCTTTTGCTATTTGAACGATCCGGTGCTGGCGATTTTGGCGCTGCGGCGGGCGGGGCATCGCGTCGCCTATGTCGATCTGGACGCGCATCACTGCGACGGGGTCGAGGCGGGGCTTGCCGGGGCCGAGGGCGTGCTGCTGATCTCGGTGCACGAGGCCGCGCGCTGGCCTTTCACTGGGGCCACGGGGCAACAGGGCAATTGCGTCAATCTGGCGGTGCCTGCGGGCTATCACGACAGCGAAGCGCGCATGGTGCTGCACGAGCTGATTTTGCCGCTGCTGCAAGCCTTTAAACCCGATGCCATCGTGCTTCAGGCCGGGGCGGACAGCTTGCTCGAGGATCCTTTGTCGCGGCTGGCGCTGTCGAACAACGCCTATGTCGAGGCCCTGCGCGCGATCACGCCCTTGGCGCCGCGGCTGCTGTTACTGGGCGGCGGCGGCTATAACCCTTGGTCGGTCGGGCGCTGCTGGACGCGGCTTTGGGCCGAACTTTCAGGGCAAGAACTGCCCGAGGTTTTGCCCGAACCCGCGCGCGCGGTGCTTACGGGCCTGTCTTGGGGCGGTGGTGGGCGGCCCCTGCCCGAGGCGGGGCTGCTGACCACGCTGTTTGATCCCGCCCGCGAAGGCCGCGTCAATGCGCGCCTGCGTGCCGAAGTGGCGGCTTTGCGACAGGGGTTTGCACAGATCAGCGGCTTGGGCTAAACAAAACCAACACCAAACCGGAGAAGCCGCTTGAAGGTTGCCTGCATCACCGCTGTCCGCAACGACCGTTTGTTTTTGCGCAAGTGGATCGACTATTACGCCAGCAACTTTGGCCGCCAAGCGCTGTTTGTGATCCTTGACGGTTTGGACGAGACCCCGCCCGAGGGCTGCGAGGGGGTGAATTTCCTGCACCTGCGCCACCGCGATTGGCAAAGCCAGATCCGCAATGTCGCACTGCGCCGTGCGGCGATGGATCATGCGCGCGCACGCGCGATGTCGGATCTGGCGCGGATGCTGTGGCGCTATGATTATCAGGCGGTTATGGCGACCGATGTGGATGAATTTCTGATCGCGGACCCTGCGCGCCATGCCAGCCTTGCCAGCTTTTTGACAGGGCCACGCCCGCGCCATGTGACGCTTTCGGGCTTGGGGCTGGATGTGGTGCAAGACCTGCCGCATGAGGCCGCCATCGACCCCGCGCGGGGCTTTTTGCAGCAGCGCCAAAAAGCGGTGATCTCGGACGCCTATACAAAGCCCGTCTTGGCCTTCAAGCCGGTGACATGGGGCGCGGGGCAACACAGGGTCAAGGGGCGCAATTATCATATCGACCCCGATCTTTATCTGCTGCACTTTGGTTTGGTAGATTACGAAACTGCAATGGGGCGCGCCAATGATCCAAAGTTGGTTGCCGCAGGCTGGGGCCCGCATGCCAAACGCCGCGAGGCGCTGTTTCGCAAGGTCGAGCAGGCGCAAGCCGTGGCGGGCGACACGGTGTTTGACACGGCACGCCAGCGGCTGACTTGGTCGCGCCGCATCCTTGCTTGGAATAAGCCTGCACGCTGGCGCGACGCTCCGGTGGTTGTGCTGCCAGAGCGGTTTCGCGCCTTGGTCTGACGGCTGCAAAGACACTACAGCGCCGCAAAGGCCTGCACCAAAACGAAAAAAGGACGCGAACATATGGACGGAATTTCGATTGCAGCGCAAAGCCGTGAGGCGCGCAAGGATCGCGCAGTTTACTTCTGCGTCGATGCCAAATTCTTTCCCTATGCGCTGTTTGTCGCCGATCAAATCGCCAGCAAATACCCGCAGCGCGACTTTGATCTGTGCCTGATCAGCGCCACACCGCTGCCCGAGCACCCCTTGATGGCCAAACACGACATCCGCGTGGTGCAGATCGACGCCGCCGCTTGGGGCAGCCGTTTGCCCGCCGATGACAGGA
>NZ_DAIPZF010000029.1:0-39257 GCF_036782355.1 Cypionkella sp. | reverse complement strand
TGCTTGTGGAGCAGTCTTATTTGCGCATGATTTTTTATCCTAACCGCGCGGTTTAGGGGTGCGGTTTTGGCGTTTTCATCCGCTTTCTGGCTGGCTAATGGTCCAAGCCGCGCAGGCGGCCCAGCAGATCAGTGGCGCGGCGCACGCCAAAGCGCTTGATCAGCCGCCCGCGCACATCTTCGATGGTGCGGGGACTAAGCTCTAGCCGCTGCGCGATTTCCTTACTGGTCAGCCGCCGGTTCATCAGCTCTAGCACTTGGCGTTCGCGTTTCGACAGGCTGATCGGTTCGGCCTCGTGGATTGGCGCAAAGCTCATCACCACTCGTTCAAGCGGCGCATGCGGCACCAAGGTGCGCGCGCGAAAGCGGCACCAAATGCCATGACCGGCGCGGTGGCGCACCAAGCGTTCGTCGGTGTAATCGCCGGTCTCTTGCAGCACGGTTAGGCCGATGTCGCGGATGCTTTCGAACTCCTCGTCCGAGCCATAGAGAATGCGAAAGGACTGCCCCAAAAGATCGGGCACGCCATAGCCCAAAAGTCGCGCAAAGGTCTGATTGCAGGTTCGGATCACCCGCTGTTCGGTCAGCACGATGCCGGTTGGGGCGGCGTCATAGGCGAGGCTTGCGAAGGCGAGAGCGGAACTGTCCATGCCGTATTGATACGGTATTGATACCGTATTTGTCCTGCGTCAAACTGTCGCTTATGGAAAAGCTTGCCCCAACCGAACCCCGCTTTGCTGCTCTGACCGCCGCTCTTGCGGATCGGCGTGATGATCTGATTGCTTTGACGCAAGATTTGATCCGCATTCCGACGCTGAATCCGCCAGGGGAGAATTACCGCGAGATCTGCGACTACCTTGACCGGCGTTTGCGCGGCGCGGGGTTTCAGACGCAGCTGATCCGCGCCTTTGGAACGCCCGGAGATTGCGATGCCTATCCGCGCTGGAACGTCGTGGCGCGGCGCGAGGGCAAATACAGTGGCGATTGCGTGCATTTTACCAGCCATATCGATGTCGTTGACGTTGGCGCGGGCTGGACGGTTGACCCCTTTGGCGGGCTGCTGCGCGACGGCAAGATCTATGGGCGCGGCGCTTGCGATATGAAGGGGGGGCTTGCGGCCTCTGTTATTGCGGTCGAGGCTTTTTTAGAGGTCTACCCTGATTTTGCGGGCGCGATCGAAATTTCCGGCACTGCCGATGAAGAATCAGGCGGCTATGGCGGCGTTGCCTATCTGGCCGAGCAGGGGTTCTTTTCGCCCAAGCGTGTGCAGCATGTCATCATCCCCGAGCCCTTGCAAAAAGACCGCGTCTGCCTTGGTCATCGCGGCGGCTGGTGGGCCGAGATCGAGACATTTGGCGAAATTGCGCATGGCTCGATGCCATTTTTGGGTGACTGTGCCGTGCGACACATGGGGGCGGTGTTAGATATTTTTGAGGATCGGCTTTATCCGGCCATGGCGGCGCGGCGCACTGAAATGCCGGTAGTGCCCGAAGGCGCGCGGTCTTCGACGATGAACATCAATTCGATTCACGGCGGCCAACCAGAGCGTTTGGCCGGCTCGACGGCGCTGCCTTCGCATTGTGTGCCAGACAGCTGTCGGATCATCATTGATCGGCGCTATCTTGTCGAAGAAACTCTGGACAGCGTGCGCGATGAGATTGTCGGCCTGCTCGATGGGTTGAAACGCGATCGGCCAAAGTTCGATTACGCCATGAAAGAGTTGAACCATGTGATCCCTTCGATGACCGACCGCAATGCGCCTGTGGCGCGTACGGTTGCGGCGGCCATTGCCTCGGTGATGGGAAAAGAGGCGGAATTCGTAGCCTCGCCGGGCAGCTACGATCAAAAGCATATCGACCGGATCGGCAAGCTGAAGAATTGTGTGGCCTATGGCCCGGGCTTGCTCGAACTCGCGCATAAACCCGATGAATATGTCGGGGTTGAGGATATGATGGACAGTGCAGCGGTCATGGCTCAAAGCCTTGCGGCTCTGTTGCTGACGGGAAATAACAAAGGGGAGATTAAGACATGAAATATCTGACGAACCTTCTTCTGGCCGGTTCAGCATCGCTGTTTGCAAGCGTTGCGATGGCGCAAAATACCAATCTTCGTGTGGCCATGCAGCTAGAGCCGCCAAACCTTGACCCAACCGCAGGGGCGGCACAGGCCATCGATTCGGTGGTCTATTCCAATATTTTCGAGGGCCTGACGCGGTTTATGTCAGATGGCTCGGTGGTGCCCGGACTGGCGAAAAGCTGGGAGATTTCCGGCGATGGCCTAAGCTATACCTTTCATCTTCAGTCTGGCGTGACCTTCCACGATGGCACCACGATGGATGCTGAAGACGTCAAGTTCAGCCTTGATCGGGCGCGGGCGGAAGACAGCACCAATGCCCAAAAGGCGCTTTTCTCCAGCATTGCTGAGGTCAGCGTTGTTGATCCGCTGACGGTACAGATCACGCTTAATGCCCCAAACGGGTCGCTGCTGTTCAATCTCGCCTGGGGGGACGCGGTGATTGTGGCGCCCGAAAGCATCGAGACGGCGGCGACCAAACCGATTGGCACCGGCGCCTTCATGTTCTCGAACTGGGTGCAGGGGGATCGCATCGACATTGTGCGGAACCCAACCTATTGGGGAACACCCGCCACATTGGACAGCGCCAGCTTCCGCTTTATTTCCGACCCGACCGCTGCCTTTGCCGCTGTTATGGCCGAGGATGTGGACGTCTTCGTTGGCTTTCCTGCGCCGGAAAATCTGCCGCAATTCGAAGCTGACCCCCGCTTTCAGGTGCTTGTCGGCAATACCGAAGGCGAGACGATTTTGGCGATGAACAACGCCTTGCCACCCTTTGATAATGTTTTGGTGCGGCAGGCTGTGGCCCATGCCATCGACCGTCAGGCGATTATCGACGGCGCGATGTATGGCATAGGCACGCCAATTGGCACGCATTTCGCGCCGCATAATCCTGATTATGTCGATCTGACTGCTCTCTCGGCCTATGATCCGGAAAAATCGCGCGCCCTCTTGGCCGAGGCGGGTTTGCCTGACGGATTTACCACGACGCTCAAGCTGCCCCCGCCCTCTTATGCGCGTCGGGGGGGCGAGATCATCGCGGCCCAGCTGCGCGCGGTTGGGATCACGGCCGAGATCGAGAACCAGGAATGGGCGCAATGGTTGGAAAATACCTTTAAGGGCCATGATTTCGGGATGACCATCGTCAGCCATACTGAACCTATGGATATCGGCATCTATGCCAACCCGAAATATTACTTCCAATACGACAATCCCGCGCTGCAAGCACTGATGACGACGTTGACCTCGACCACCGATCCGGCCGCGCGCTCGGCTTTGCTGGCGCAGGCGCAGACGATGATCGCAGAGGATTACGTCAACGGCTATTTGTTCGAGCTGGCGGTGCCGACCGTTGCGCGTGCAGGCATCAACGGCCTGTGGCTGAACCAACCGACTGCGGCCATCGACCTTACGGCGGTGTCTTGGCCCTAATCGGATGGGCGGCACCCCAAATCGGGTGCCGCCGCATCAAGGGCGCGGTCTGCGCGCCCTTCGTTTTGTATATATTCAGGGAGCTGCTTGGCGATGATGCGGTATACGATGGGTCGCCTGATCTCGCTTTGCCTTAGCCTTATTGTGGCCTCGATAGTGATCTTTACCGTGGTCGAGGTCGTGCCCGGAGATCCAGCCGCCTATATGCTGGGGGTGAATGCCCGCCCCGACACACTTGCCGCCCTGCGCAGCGAGCTGGGGCTGGATATGTCCTTGCCAGAACGGTATTTTGCCTGGACCACAGGCATGATGCAGGGCGACTTTGGTCAATCCTATACCTATCGCACTCCGATTGCTGCGATGATCGCAGACCGCGTCTGGGTCTCGCTGCCATTGGCCTTGTTTGCGCTGACCCTGACGATTGTCATTGCCTTTCCTGCCGGGATCTACGCCGCCAGTCGGCGCGGCAAATTGGGCGACCTTGGTGTTATGGGCGCGACGCAATTGGGTGTCGCTGTACCAAACTTTTGGTTCGCAATGATCCTTGTGATGATTTTTGCTATTAAATTGCGCTGGTTTTCGGCGGGCGGCTTTGCAGGCTGGGAGGGTGGGCTTTTATCGGGGCTGAAATCGCTGCTGTTGCCTGCCGTGGCGCTGGCGCTGCCGCAGGCTGCGATTTTGGCGCGGGTGATGCGCTCGTCGTTGCTGGATATGCTGGGAGAGGATTTCATTCGCACCGCCCGCGCCAAAGGGCTCAGCCGGCGGCAGGCGCTTTGGCGCCACGCCTTGCGCAATGCGCTTATTCCTGTGCTGACCATCATCGGGCTGCAATTCTCGTTCTTGTTGGCAGGCGGCATTGTGATCGAGCAGATCTTCTTTCTGCCGGGTCTGGGGCGGCTCATCTTTCAGGCGATCTCGGCGCGCGATCTGATCGTGGTGGAAAGCGTGGTGATGCTTTTGGTCTTTGTGGTGATCGTGGTGAACTTTGTGATTGATCTGACCTATGCGGCTGTCGATCCACGGCTGAGGTTGCGCAAATGAGACTGCCGCGCAGCCTGCTGATCGGAGGGTTTTTGTCGTTGCTGTTTCTTGGTGGCGCCGCCTTGTCCCTGTTTTGGACGCCCTATGATATTGAAGTTCTGTCGATTTCGTCGCGGCTGCAAACGCCCAGTGCGATGCATTGGCTGGGCACAGATCAGCTGGGTCGCGATATGCTGTCGATGGTGATGATGGGCACACGCACCTCGATTGCGGTGGCGCTTTTGGCGGTGGGCATTGGCATGGGGCTGGGCGTGCCGCTCGGATTGCTGGCGGCGGCGCGGCGTGGCTCGCTGTTGGATGAGGTGATTATGCGCGGCAATGACCTGATCTTTGCTTTTCCCAGCCTTGTCATTGCCATTTTGATCACTGCCGTTTTTGGCGCCGGCGCGATGAATGCGATCATCGCCATAGGCATCTTTAACGTGCCAGTATTTGCCCGTTTGACCCGTGGCTCGGCACTGTCATTTTGGTCGCGTGACTTCATTCTTGCGGCCCGCGTTTCGGGCAAATCGGCCAGCCGTATTTCGGTCGAGCATATCCTGCCCAACATCGCCAATCTGATGATCGTGCAGGGCACCATCCAGTTCTCTTTGGGAATTTTGGCTGAGGCCGCGCTGAGCTATATCGGGCTTGGGGCGCAGCCGCCGATTGCCAGCTGGGGCCGAATGTTGGCGGATGCGCAAACGTTGGCCAGTATCGCGCCGCATGTGGCATTGGTGCCGGGGATGGCGATCGTGCTGATGGTTTTGGGGCTTAATCTGATGGGCGACGGGCTGCGCGATTTGCTCGACCCCCGTATTCGTGTGACCCGCACATGAGTTTGCTGTCCATTCAGAACTTGTCGCTTTCGATCCACGGCACTGCGATCTTGCATGAGGTCTCGCTTGACGTTGCCGCGGGCGAGATTGTGGCGATTACGGGTGAAAGCGGATCGGGCAAGTCAATGACGGCCTTTGCCACCATGGGGCTGCTGCCACAGGGCGCGCAAACCAGCGGCAAAATTGCGCTGGAGGGCAGCAATCTGCTGGCCCTGAGCGAGGCGCAGATGTGCAGTCTGCGTGGCCGTCGGATTGGCATGGTGTTCCAAGAGCCGATGACGGCGCTAAACCCTGTTCAGACTATTGGTGCGCAAGTGGCTGAAACCATTCGCATCCACGAAAAAGTTTCGCGTCACGAGGCGCTTTCGCGCGCCCGCGCCATGTTGACGCGCGTCGGCCTGCCCGAGGCGCGCTTTCCGCTTGGGCGCTATCCGCATGAGCTGTCGGGGGGGCAGCGCCAGCGCGTGGTCATCGCCATGGCCATCGCCTTGCGCCCCCGTTTGCTGATTGCCGATGAACCCACGACGGCGCTGGATGTCACCACACAGGCCCGCATTCTTGAGTTGTTAAGAGATCTGACCAAAGACTTTGGCATGGGGCTGTTGATGATCACCCATGATCTTGCCGTGGTCGCTGATCTTGCTGATCGTATCGTGGTGATGCAGCGCGGGCGGGTGGTGGAAACTGGCGCAACGACGCAAGTTTTTCGCGATATGCACCATCCCTATACCAAGGCCCTCTTTGCGGCCTCGACGCATCGGGTTGACCTGCCCAAGCCGCCGCCGCCGGTGCCGCTGTTAGAGGTCAGGAACGTCACTCGCAGTTATCGCGGCGCGCGGCATGGCTTTTTTGGCCCCAGATTAGAAACGCAGGCCGTCAAAGCGGTGTCCTTTACCTTGAACCGCGGCGAGCGTCTGGGATTGGTTGGCGAATCTGGCTGTGGAAAATCCACCTTGACCCGTGCGATTTTGGGGCTTGAACCGGTGCAATCGGGCGTGATCCTGCTGGGGGGCGCGCCGGTTTGGACGGGAAATCTGCCCAATCTGGCTGTGCGCCGCCAAATGCAGGTGGTGTTTCAAGACCCCTATGGCAGCTTTAACCCGCGCCACCGCGTCAGCCGCCTGATCACCGAACCGTTTCATCTGCTGGAAAATCCGCCCCAGGGCGCAGCGCGCAGCGCCAAGATTGCCGATGCGCTGACAGCGGTGGGGCTGCGGCCCGAAGATGCCGATAAATACAGCCACGAGTTTTCGGGCGGTCAAAGGCAGCGCCTTGCCATCGCCCGCGCGCTGATCAACGATCCCGCGCTGATCGTTTTTGACGAGGCGGTTTCGGCGCTGGATGTCTCGGTGCGGGCGCAGGTGCTGGATTTGCTGGCCGAGCTTTGCCGCAATCGCCCGCTGAGCTATCTGTTTATCAGCCATGATCTAAGCGTTGTCCGCACAATCACCGACCGCGTGATGGTCATGCAAGCCGGCGAGATCGTCGAGCAGGGGCCGACCGAACAAGTCTTTGCCGATCCGCAACATCCCTATACCCGCAAGCTGTTGGCCGCCGTGCCGCAGCTTCCTGACATAAGGAAAGCCCCTGATGCCTCTTGAAGCTTTTGGCATTCCTGCCGCCTGCCATCTGATCGGCGGAGTCTGGACACCAGGCAGCCGATGCCTACCGCTGCATGATCCTTCGACAGGCGCGCTGCTGACCCAGATCGCGCTGGGCGGCGCCGCCGAGATTGACCGCGCTGTTCAGGCCGCCCATGCCGCGCGCGCAGGCGATTGGGGGCGGATGACCGCGCTTGAACGTGGACGCATTCTGACCCGTCTGGGTCAGCTGATTCTGACCCGAACCGAGGAGTTGGCGCAGCTTGAGGCCCGCGACGTTGGCAAACCCCTGACACAGGCGCGCGCCGATGCCGTGGCCTTGGCCCGCTATATGGAGTTCTACGGCGGTGCGGCCGATAAGATCACAGGTGAGACGATTCCCTATCTGGAGGGCTATACCGTCTACACTCTGCGCGAGCCGCAAGGCGTGACCGGCCATATTATCCCATGGAACTATCCGATGCAGATCATTGGCCGCTCGGTCGGGGCGGCGCTGACGATGGGCAATGCCTGCGTGCTGAAACCCGCCGAGGAGGCCTGTCTGACCGCTCTCGCTTTTGCGGCTTTGGCGCAAGAGGCAGGGCTGCCTGCGGGGGCGCTGAACGTTGTGACCGGTCTGGGCGCCGAGGCAGGAGCGGCGCTGGCGGGACATCCGGGCATCCAGCATCTGTCCTTTACGGGTTCGGTTGGGGTAGGGGTGCTGATCCAGACCGCGGCAGCGCAAAATGTGGTGCCGGTGACGCTCGAACTGGGGGGCAAGTCGCCGCAAATTGTGTTTGATGACGCCGATCTTGACCGGGCTTTGCCGTTTTTGGTGAATGCTGGCATCCAAAATGCGGGTCAAACCTGTTCGGCGTCGTCGCGCATCTTGGTGCAGCGGGGCGTCTATGACGAGGTGCGCAAACGGATGGTCGCGGCCTATGGCGCGCTGACGGTTGGACCGGCGCTGTCAGATCCGCGTGTTGGTCCGCTGATCTCGGCGCGTCAAAAGGATATCGTGCAGGGGTTTTTGGCGAAAGGCGCGGATCTGACGATCGCCGCTCAGGGGATGCTGACGCCGGAGGCCAGCGCATTGGGGCATTATATGCGGCCGACATTATTTGCCGAAGTGCCCAGCGATCATTGTCTGGCGCAGCAGGAAATCTTTGGTCCAGTGCAGGTGCTTATCGCCTTTGACGACGAAGCCGATGCCCTGCGCATCGCCAATTCCACCGACTATGGACTTGTCGCCTCGGTCTGGACGCGCGACGGGGGACGGCAAATGCGGCTGACCAAAGCACTGCACGCAGGACAGGTTTTTGTGAACAATTACGGCGCGGGGGGCGGGGTCGAGCTGCCCTTTGGTGGGGTTGGAAAATCTGGTCATGGCCGCGAAAAGGGCTTTGAGGCGCTGTACGGATTTTCGCAACTTAAGACCGTCGCAACTTGGCATGGGTGAGAACATGAGACTGGATAAAAAGATTGCCATAGTCACTGGCGCGGGGTCGGGCTTTGGTGCGGGTATCGCCCGGAAATTCGCGGCCGAAGGCGCGCATGTGATACTCGCCGACATCAATGGCGCTGCTGCCGAGGCCGTTGCGCGCGAGATCGGCGGCACAGCCCAGCAGTGCAATGTCGCAGACCGCGCCAGTGTCGAGGCGCTGCGGGATGCCGCCTTGGCAATCGGACCGGTGGATATTATCGTCAACAATGCCGGCGTCACCCATCTGCCCAACCCAACCGAGACGGTAACCGAAGCCGATTTTGACCGGATTTTTGCCGTCAATATGAAGGCGATTTATCTGATGACGCAGGCCTTCGTGCCTGGCCTTAAGGCGCAGCGTGCTGGCAATATTTTGAACATCGCCTCAACAGCGGGAGTTTCGCCGCGCCCTAACCTTAGCTGGTATAATGCGTCAAAAGGCTGGGTGATTACGGCGACGCGGTCTTTGGCTGTCGAACTTGCGCCTTTTGGCATTCGCGTGAATGCGCTTAATCCAGTGGCAGGAGAAACGCCGCTGCTGAAATCCTTTATGGGACAGGACACGCCGGAAATCCGCGCCAAGTTCCTTTCAACCATCCCGCTTGGCCGCTTTTCTACGCCCGAGGATATGGGCAATGCCGCTTGCTTTCTGTGCTCGGATGAGGCCTCGATGATCACTGGCGTTGCGATGGAGGTCGATGGTGGTCGCTGCATATAAACCTGGGCCCCGCAATCTGATCACCGACGTGAAAGGGGTGCGGGTGGGCCATGCGCAAGACGAAAGCCTGCGCTCTGGCACGACGGTGCTGACCTCTGAGGCACCCTTTGTGGCTTCCGTCCATGTCATGGGGGGGGCGCCTGGCACGCGTGAGACCGATCTTCTGGCCCCCGACAAGACCATCGCGGCGGTGGATGCGCTGGTACTTTCGGGCGGGTCTGCTTGGGGGCTGGATGCCTGCTCGGGCGTGATGGACGGGCTGCGCGCGGCGGGCAGGGGTTTGCAATTGGGCGAGGCGCTGATCCCGCTGGTGCCGGGTGCGATCTTGTTTGATCTGTTGAACGGCGGCGATAAAAACTGGACCGAGAACCCCTATCGTGCATTGGGCCGTGCGGCCCTTCTGGCTGCGGATGTGGATTTTGCGCTTGGCAGCGTGGGGGCTGGCACTGGCGCGCTTGCGGCGATGCAGAAGGGCGGGCTTGGCTCGGCCTCGATTGTGTTGGGCGATGGCACCACTGTGGGTGCGCTGGTCGCAGCCAACCCCGTAGGCAGTGTTACCACGCCGGGCGAGCGCCATTTCTGGGCTGCGCCCTATGAGATAGATGGCGAATTTGGCGGTTTGGGGCCAGACCCACGCGGCGGATTGGGCGGGCCGCTGGTTTCGGCGAAACTGGCCGCATTGCTTGGCGCGCGCGCCAATACCACCATCGCCATTGTCGCCACCGACCGCGCGCTGACCAAGGCGCAGTGCCACCGGCTTGCCGTTGCCGCACATGATGGCATCGCCCGCGCCGTGGTGCCCGCGCATACGCCAAGCGACGGAGACCTTGTCTTTGGCCTCTCTACGGGCTCGGGCAGCCCCGCCAGCGATGCGCAGATGCTTGAAATTGGCCACGCCGCAGCACTCTGCCTGAGCCGCGCCATTGCTCGCGCTATCTTTGAGGCTCGCCCCCAACCGGGTGACCTGCTGCCCTGCTACCAGAGCCGCTGAGCTCCCGCATGCCCCCTGCTTTAGAGGGCCGCTTTAGATCCGCGTAGCGCCCGCCACAGGTTTGTCAGCGCCACAACCTGCACCGCGACAACGACAATGTTTGAGATCACGACAGGATTTGACAGGCCAACCATTGGAACAGTGATCAGCTTGTAAGTGATCTGCACGGCAAAGAGCGCAACACTCATTGGCATCGCCCAAGTTAGGCGTTTTACATGCATAACAATCAACGCAGCGCTTATGATTGCGATGGCCATATAGATCGAGGTGAGAATTAAGCGCCCGTCTGTCAGCAGCCCGAAACCTCGGCCTGCGGCTGTCAAATCGAGCATGAGAACCGACACGACGGGCACCAGAACGATGATGTTGAAGGCGAGAGCAAAGAGGATGAAGCGCGTTGCCGTATTCATCTGAAGCTCCTTGTGTTGTTTATAGTGGCAACCACTGGCAACTGAGGGTGGCGGAATAAGGTCTTGAGCCTTGACTATGCAGGTTTGCAACTCGCACGCCAGCGGTCTTTGGTGCGACTTAAGGGGCAATCTGATTTGCTTGCTGATCAGAAAAAGTTGCAGCTTACTGCGGACCGCAATTGGTCGCTTGCACATGGCTTGGCGGCCTCAAGACGGGAAAACGCCTTCTAATCCAGGTTAAAAACCGCAAAATAGCCCGCAAACGTGCCAATTCCTGCTTTCCTTCAAGGTGATTCCCCGCTATGGACCCCGAGGTCGCGCCATGCACCCTTGAACGTTGGCGGACATATATTGGAGAACTACCCTATGGCACGCGAGATCATGGATCTTCACGCCGAGGTACGCGCGGGGACAGGCAAGGGGGCCGCCCGCCAAGCCCGTCGTGACGGCTACGTACCTGGCATCGTTTATGGTGACAATGTTGCACCGCAAGCGATTCAAATCCCTTACAACGCTCTGCTCAAGCGCCTGCGCGCAGGCCGTTTTCTGTCGTCGCTCTTCAATCTGAAGGTCGAAGGCATGGAAGATGTGCATGTGATCTGCCGCGGTGTTCAGCGCGACGTGGTTAAGGATCAGCCAACGCACATCGACTTGATGCGTTTGCACGATGAAAACCGCATCAACCTTTATATCCACGTTGAATTCATCAACCACGAAGCAAGCCCAGGCTTGAAGCGTGGCGGCACGTTGACCGTGGTGCGTTCGGAAGTCGAGCTGGAAGTTCTGGCAGGCGATATTCCGGATCATGTCACTGTTGACCTGACCGGCCGCAAAATCGGCGATGTGATCCACATCAATGACATCACTCTGCCAGCTGGCGCAAAGCCAACCATCGCGCGCAACTTTGTTGTGGCGAATGTGACGGCACCTGCGGGCTATGTGGAAACCGGCGAAGAGTAATCTTTCGCACGGCACACCAAAAAGGGCGCGGCAGGGAAACTTGCTGCGCCTTTTGCGTTTTGGGCTTGGTTGCTGCGGCTTCGCGAATGCTGTCTACTGCCCAGATTGACCCAATTTGCACGAGGCACCATGGCTGTGACATTTGACGAAGATCTGTTTGTGCTGGGACTTGACCAACGCAAGGCCACGCTTGGGGCCGACTATGTCGAAAAGAACCTTGCCGCGGCTGATGATTTCACCCGCCCGTTTCAGGAAGCCATGACAGCTTGGTGCTGGGGCTTTGGCTGGGGCGATGGGGTGATCGACGCCAAGACCCGCTCGATGATGAACCTGTCGATGATCGGCGCGCTGGGCAAGATGCACGAATGGGAAATCCACTGCAAAGGCGCGCTGAACAACGGCGTTTCAGTCGAGGAAATTCGCGCCATCATTCATGTGATCGGCATCTATTGCGGCGTGCCGCAGGGGCTTGAATGCTTTCGCGTTGCGCGCAAAGTGCTGGAAGAGCGCGGCTTGCTGTAAAGGCTGACCACGATGCCCGTTTCGTCTAAAACTGCGCAATCCTCGATCATGACGCTGTTTTTCGTCATGGCGATGGGCTTTGCCGCGCTGGTGGCTTGGATCTCGTTGCGCGATGGTCTGGATCGTCTGAGCGAGCGCGGGGCTGCTGACCTGTCGCTTGCCTCGGGCCGTCTGACCGGAGAGTTACAGCGCTATCGCGAGTTGGCGGTGTTCTTTGCCGATCATCCAACCTTGATGCCTTTGGTCGGCCTAAAATCCCCCTCGGTTACGGCGGTGGCACCGGCCAATGCGCTGTTGCTGGCTGCCGCCGATCGCACGGGATCGGATCGCATCGAACTTGTCAGCCGCGAGGGGCGGGTTCTGGCCTCTTCCAGCCGTCGCGCAGGGGTCGCCGCTGACAACGGCATCCCCGATTACCTGCGCCGTGCGCTGAATGGCACCATTGGTATGGCGCATATGCTGGATGCTAGCCATCAGCGCCGGATTTTTATCTATGCGGCGCCGGTGTTTTCGCCAGAGGGGCCGGTGGTCGCCGCTGTCACCATCCGGCTGGATGTGGAAACCGTTGAAGTCGCAAGCCGAGGCGAGGCGGAATCCGCGTTTTTCACCGATGCCGAAGGGGTGATCTTTGTCTCGAACCGCGATGAATTGGTGCTGCGGGCACAGCATCTGATTCCCGATGTGCTGCCAGCCGTGCCGCCCGAAATGATCCAGCCCTTTCCGCCGTTGCGCGAATATACCATCGCAGAGCATTCGGTTTGGGCGATCAAGGCTGGGCCCTATCTGCCCTCACTGGCGCTGCATTTGACGCAGCCTTTGCCGGTGATTGCGATGCGGGGAGAGATTTTGCTGGATGCCGCCCCCGCCTTGCAGACCGCGCTGATGCAGGCGGCGACGGCTGCGGCGCTGTGTCTGATCTTTGGCGCGGCGCTTTTCATGGTTTCCGAGCGGCGCCGCAGCTTGGCGCAGCGCCTAGAGGTCGAGGCCCGCGCCAATACTGCGCTGGAAGAGCGGGTTGCCGCACGCACCAAAGAGCTGACACTGGCGCAAGCCGATCTTATCCGCGCTGGCAAGCTTTCGGCGCTGGGGCAAATGGCAGCGGGCCTTAGTCACGAGCTGAACCAGCCACTGATGGCGATCCGGTCGTTTGCCGAAAATGGGGCGGCCTTTATCGAGCGCGGCAAACCAGAGGTAGCCGCGGCAAATCTGCTGCAAATCTCGGATCTTGCACGGCGGATGGGGCGGATCATCCGCAATCTGCGTGCCTTTGCGCGTCAAGAGGTTGAAGGCTTTTCCGATGTCGATCTGGTGGCCGCAGTTGCGGCTGTGCTGGAAATCACCCAGCCGCGGATGCGCCAAGATGGTGTGGCGCTTGAATACCGCCCGCCCACCCAGCCGGTGATGGTGCGCGGCGGCGAGGTGCGCTTGCAGCAGGTGGTGCTGAACCTGATCGCCAATGCGCTGGATGCGATGGCGGGACAAGAGGGCGGGCGGTTGCGCCTGCAAATCAGTCAAGCCGAGGGGCGGGTGCGTCTGACTCTAAGCGATACGGGGCCTGGCATCGCCGAACCCGAACGGATGTTTGACCCGTTTTATTCCACCAAAGCCATTGGGCAGGCCGAAGGCATGGGGCTCGGCTTGTCGATTTCCTATGGCATCATCGAAAGCTTTGGCGGCAGCATTACCGGTCGTAACCCTCCGGGCGGCGGGGCCGAATTTTGCGTTGAACTTGCCGCCTCGGCAGGCGAGAACACCGCATGATCCGTACCGTTCTTCTTGTTGATGACGACCGCGCCGTGCGTCAGGCCTTGGGCCAGACGCTGGAGCTGGCAGATTTGCAGCCGATTCTGGCGGGCAGCTATATCGAGGCCAAGGATCATATCAGCGATAAATTCCAAGGTGTTATCGTCAGCGATGTCAGTATGCCCGGCAAAGACGGCTTTGCGCTGCTGGATTATGCGCAAAAGATTGACGCCGAGTTGCCGGTGATTTTGCTCTCGGGGCAGGGCGATATTCCGATGGCGGTGCGCTCGGTTGGTAAGGGAGCGTTTGATTTTCTGGAAAAGCCCTGCGCACCCTCTGATCTGATTGCGGTGGTCGAAAAGGCGCTGCGCAGCCGCGCGCTGGTGCTGGAAAACCGGCTGCTGCGCAAGCAGTTGCAATCTTCGGATGCGGCGGCGCGGATGATTTACGGCACCTCGGCGGTCTCGGAAGATCTGCGCAACCGTGTGCGGGTTGTCGCCCGCACCACGGCCGAGGTTCTGATCACAGGTGAGCCTGGCAGCAGTATCCCCAAGATTGCCGAGATCATACATATGCTGTCGGCCGCGGCCGCTCGGCCGTTTCAGCGGCTTGCGGCGGGGTCGGTGACGCCCGCGAGCCTTGCGCAGGCCTTCGAGACGGCCGAGGGGGGGTCGATTTTTATCAATGAGGTTGGCGGACTAAGCCCTTCAAGCCAGTTTGCCTTGTTGGATCTGATGGAAGGCGACCACCCCGCGCGGGTCTTGGCCGGCACCTGTCAGGATCTGGCGGCCGAGGCACAGGCGGGGCGGTTTTTGCATGACCTGTTCTATAAGCTTGACGCCATGCGCCTGCGGATCCCGCCGCTGCGCGAGCGGCCCGAAGATATTGGCGTGTTGTTTCGCACCTATGTTGCACAGGCCTGCGAGCAAGCCGCCCTGCCCGAACCCGTGATTTCCGAGGCGATCATCGCCCGGCTGATGGCGCGTGATTGGCCCGGCAATGCACGTTCGGTGATGAATGAGGCGATGCGCTTTGCCATGGGGCTGACCGAGGATGAGACCGAGCCCAGCACCGGTTTGGCCGAGCAATTGGCGCGGGTCGAGCGGTCTTTGCTGGAAGAGGCGCTGCGCCGCGCCGGCGGCAATGCCACGCTGGCCGCCCAAGCCTTGCAGGTGCCGCGCAAGACCTTTTATGACAAGCTGACGCGGCACGGGCTGCGGCCAGAGCTGTTTCGCAGCTGATTTCAGGAGACGATGATGCAAGATTTCATGCCGCTAAGCGATGCCGATTGGCCAAGCCAGATTGCCGATATGCGCGGCGGCTTTGCGGGGCGGCTGAATGTCTATCGGGTGATGGCGCATCATCCGGCCCTGCTGCGGGCCTGGGCGGATTTCCGCGATCATGTTGTGGTCAAAACCAGCCTTGGCGCCGAGCGCAGCGAAGTGGTGATCTTGCGCACCGGCGTGCGGTTGCAGGCCGAATATGAATGGGCGCATCATGTGGTGCGGGGGCGGGCCTCGGGCTTAAGCGACGCGCGGATCTTGTCGCTGCGCGGTGATGCGGCGCGGCTTTCGGGGGCCGATGCGATCTTGGTGCGCGCGGTGGATGCGCTGATTGACGCGGCCTGTTTGCCCGCCGATCTGCAAGCCGAACTGGTGGATTTGGTTGGCGTCGATGGGCTGTTTGATGTGATTGCGACGGTCGGTTTGTATCGGATTCTGGGCTGTCTGGTGAAAAGCTTTGACACGCCGATTGACGCCGATATTGCCGCAGCACTTGCTGCCCAGCCGATTGGCTAACGGGCACAGTCTGTGCGGGTTTACGCCGGTTAGGCGCTAACAGCTGTGCGGATTTCCGCACAGTGTTTGTGCTGCGGGTTGGAGGAAATTTGCCTAATATGCGGATAAAAAAAGAAAAAATCCCCAATTAGATCGTTAAAAAACTTTCTATTGCCCAAGCATCGCCTGATCTAAACACTTTGATCATCGTCCGAACTTCGGGCGCAAGTCACATGCTGGACCCTGTCTGGCGTCGATACTCTGGGAGGAGTTCACATGAAATTCTTGACCGCTGCCGTTTCGGCGGCCTTTCTTTTGTCGACCACTGCGATTGCTTCGGCTGCTGAATGCGATCCGGGCGAGACCGTGGTGAAATTTTCCTTCACCACCAACCTTGATAAGCACCCAAAGGGTCTGGCCGCGCAGGCTTTGGCCAACCGCGTCAACACCGAGATGAACGGCAAGCTTTGCATGGAGCTTTACCCGAACTCGACGCTTTATGATGACGACAAGGTTCTGGAGGCCATGCTTCAGGGCGACGTGCAGCTGGCTGCGCCGTCGCTGTCGAAGTTTGAAGCTTTCACCAAAGTCTTCCGCCTGTTCGATCTGCCCTTCATGTTCAAGAACATCGATTCGGTTGACGAATTCCAGCTGGGTGAAGCCGGTCAGGCGATGAAATCCTCGATGGAGCGTCGCGGTTTGGCGGGCTTGGAATTCTGGCACTCGGGCATGAAGCAGTTTTCGGCCAACAAGCCGATGCTGTTGCCAACCGATGCCTCGGGTCTGAAAATGCGCGTGCAGCCGTCTGATGTGCTGGTCGCTCAGATGCAGGCGCTGGGTGCCTCGGCGCAGCCGATGGCTTTCTCGGAAGTGTACGGCGCGCTGCAAACCGGCGTTGTCGATGGCCAAGAGAACACCTGGTCCAACATCTATGGCCAGAAGTTCTTTGAAGTTCAGGACGGCACCACCGAAACCAACCACGGCGTGCTGGATTATCTGGTCGTAAGCTCGGTCGATTTCCTTGACAGCCTTGCCCCAGAGGTGCGCGATCAGTTCATGCAGATCATGCGTGAGGTCACGGTCGAGGGCAACGCCAACGTCAACGGTCTGGAAGCCAAATCGCGTCAGGCGATCTTGGATGCCGGTGCTGTGATTCGTGAACTGTCGCCAGAGCAGCGTCAGGCTTGGGTCGATGCTATGAAGCCAGTTTGGGTGCAGTTCTTGGACGATGTCGGCCAAGACAACATCGACGCCGTGCAAGCGATCAACGCCAAGCACTAAGTCAAAAGTCAGCATGGCCCAAGCCGTTTGGGCCATGCTGCACCCCACTCCTGAACGAGGCGCATGATGAGCGACACCCCCAAAGGCGCCCCGCGGCGCCGTATTGATGTCTGGGAGCAGACGGCGATTGCCACGCTTTTAGGCCTGATGACCCTGATCACCTTTATCAACGTTGTGCTGCGCTATGGCTTCAACTCGGGTTTCATCTGGGGGCTTGAGGCGACGCTGATCCTGTTTGCTTGGCTGGTGATTTTTGGCGTCAGCCATGCCTTTCGCGTCACCGCGCATTTGGGCGTCGATGCTGCGACCAGCTTTCTGCCTGCGGGCCCCAAGCGCGCTGTGGCCTTGCTGTCGGCGGCGGTCTGTATCTTTTATGCGCTGCTGATGTTGAAGGGCGCATGGGATTACTGGGCGCCTTTTGCCGGATTTCAGGTTACAACGGGGCGCTGGTTCCCGACGGGCTTTGACGCCTCGACCCGCGACCGCGCGTTCTACATCACCGAACAAATCCCGATGCCGTGGTTTTTGGAATTTCTGGCAGGTTGGATCAATCAGGGCGAAGAATGGGAAAAGCTGCCGCGCTTTATCCCCTATTTCATCCTGCCGCTGGGCATCAGCCTGCTGCTGCTGCGGCTTGGGCAGGCCACGCGTGAAATTTTGGCGGGCAGCCGTGAAAGCCTGATCGTCAGCCACGAAGCCGAAGATGCTGTCGAAAGCGTCGCCGCCCTTAACCGAGAGTCCTGATCCATGCATGTTTTGGTCTTATTTCTAGGCATTATCCTGCTGCTGATGATCGGTGTTCCGATTGCGGTGGCGCTGGGTTTGTCGTCGGTGCTGTTCTTGCTGTTTTTCAGCGATACCTCGCTCGCCTCGATTGCGCAGACGTTTTACAGCAGTATGGCTGGGCATTACACGCTGCTGGCGATCCCGTTTTTCATTCTGGCCTCCAGCTTTATGTCCACAGGCGGCGTTGCGGCGCGGATCATCCGGTTTTCGATTGCCGTGGTTGGGCATTTGCCCGGCGGTTTGGCGATTGCGGGGGTCTTGGCGTGTATGATGTTTGCCGCACTGTCGGGGTCGTCGCCGGCCACCGTGGTTGCGATTGGGTCCATCGTCATCGCGGCGATGCGCAAAATGGGCTATACCAAGGACTTTGCCGCCGGCGTGATCTGTAACGCTGGCACCTTGGGCATTCTGATCCCGCCCTCGATCGTCATGGTGGTTTATGCCAGCGCCACCGATGTTTCGGTCGGCCGGATGTTCTTGGCGGGGGTTATCCCCGGCCTGATCGCGGGCTTTATGCTGATGGCGGCGATCTATATCATCGCCGTGGTCAAAAAGCTGCCCAAGGGCGAGTGGATGGGCTGGGGCGAGGTCTGGGCCTCGTTCCGCGATGCCTTCTGGGGGCTTTTGCTGGTGGTGATCATCATGGTCGGCATCTACGGCATTCCTGGCATCACAGGTGCGATCTTTACCCCGACCGAAGCGGCGGCAGTGGCCTCGATCTACGCCTTTATCGTGGCAAGCTTTATCTACCGCGATATCGGGCCGCTGGCGGGGCAAGACGGCGGCGCGCGCAAAAGCCTGTTGCGTCATCCGCAAGCTCTGCTGACCAGTCTCTACCACCCCGACACGGTGCGCATGCTTTATGACGCGGGCAAGCTGACCATCACGCTGATGTTCATCATCGCCAATGCGCTGATTCTCAAGCAAGTGCTGACCGATCAACAAGTGCCGCAGGCGGTGGCCAATGCCATGCTCTCGGCTGGTTTGGACAAGATCACCTTCCTGATCGTGGTAAATGTGATTCTGCTGATCGGTGGCCAGTTCATGGAGCCTTCGGGCCTGATCGTCATCGTCGCGCCAATTGTGTTCCCGATTGCGATCAGCCTTGGCGTCGATCCGATCCATCTGGGCATCATCATGGTGGTCAATATGGAGATCGGCATGATCACGCCGCCGGTGGGTCTGAACCTTTTTGTCACATCGGGCGTGGCGGGGATGTCGATCATGCGGGTGGTTAAGGCTGCCTTGCCCTTCCTTGGCATCCTTTTCGTGTTCCTGATCATGGTGACCTATATCCCGATCCTGTCGACATGGCTGCCCACGCTGATGATGGGCCCCGAGACCATCATCAAATAACCCGGCCCAAGCCCCCCCGTGCAGCAGGCGCTGCGCGGGGGCAACCAACCAGCGGGGCGTGAAAACCTTAAAGGCAAAAGAAAAGGGCCGCTAAAAGCGGCCCGTTTTTTCTGTTTGACTTAGGTGGTTTGGTGGAGCCAGGGAGGATCGAACTCCCGACCTCTTGAATGCCATTCAAGCGCTCTCCCATCTGAGCTATGACCCCATCCTTATCCGACGTTGGGCGCGTCGTGAGCGTTGTTTAGGGGAGGGCGCGAGGCGGTGCAAGGGAAAAATGCAGGCTTTTCGCGCCCTTCTCAAAGCGATTAAACGTCTTCCTCGTTGCTGGCCACATCGGCCAGATCATCAAGCGAAACGGTATCGTCTGCGTCATCTTCCAGCAGCTCGTCGTCCAGATCTGCGTCGTCGGATTCGTCGGCGACCAACAGATCATCGTCGGCATCCAGATCGTCGACCAGAACGGCGTCGTCGTCTTTTTCTGGCTGTACGCGGTTGATCACGGCGGCGGCCATTTTGCGGCGTGCCGATTCGATATCAACGACTTCGCCCGTATAGGGGCTGACGATAGGCGTGCGGTTCAGGTCGTAAAAGCGCTTGCCGGTCGTCGGGCAAATGCGCTTGGTTCCCCATTCTGCCAAAGGCATGGTATCCCCTTTATTCAGGCAGGCCCCAAGGCGGGGCCATCAATTCAGAATGCAGTCGCTTGCCATAAGACGGCCCGAGTGTCAAAGGCTTTTCGAAGCAGTTGCGGCTGTCTTGCAGATAGCTATGCTGAATGCTCCTGTCCAGAGGCCCTATGCTGCTGATCCCCGGTTCTCCTGCTGTTTCAATCACGATCAAGCGCTCGGCGCGGGCGCGGCGGTTTTCGCTGCGCATCAGCCAGACCACGGGGCAGGTTTCGCTGACACTGCCGCTGCGCGCGCGCGAGGCCGAGGCCCTGGCCTTTGCCCGCGCACAAGAGGGCTGGATCAGGGCGGCCTTGGCGCGATTGCCGCAGGTGGTGGCTGTGGGTCTAGGCGCGCAGATCCCTTTCGAGGGGCGTCTGCTGACCCTGACCGCGGCAGCGGGGCGGTCGGTGCGCCAAGAGGGTGATCTTTTGCTGGTGCCGGGTGCGCCTGACCGCGTGGCGGCGCGCGTGGCGGCCTATCTGAAGGTGCGGGCGCGAGACCGGCTTGTGGCCGCCTCGGATCACTACGCCACCCAAATCGGCCGCCGCGTGGCACAAGTGAGCCTGCGCGACACCCGGTCGCGCTGGGGGTCTTGCACCTCGCAGGGGGCTTTGATGTATTCTTGGCGGCTGATTATGGCCCCGCCCCGCGTGCTGGACTACGTCGCGGCGCATGAGGTGGCGCATATGCTGGAAATGAACCACTCGCCAAGGTTTTGGGCGGTGGTCGAGCGGCTTTTCCCGCAATGGCAGGTCGAGCGGGCTTGGCTGAAACGCGAAGGCCATGCCCTGCAAACGATCCGCTTTGAGACCGAGGCCTTCGAGGGGGATTGACCGCGAGGCCAAGACGGTGCTTGGCTGCGCGCATGCCGATCATTCCGCGCCTTGCAGACCCCAACGCCGCCGCCCACGAGCGGCTTTATCGCAGCCTGCGGATGCAGGTGATGCACGGTGAATTGGCGCCGGGGCAGGCGATGACGATTCGCGGCATTGCCGAACAATTTGGCGTCTCGATGACGCCTGCGCGCGATGCGGTGCGGCGTTTGGTGGCCGAGGGCGCCTTTACCATGTCGTCCTCGGGGCGGGTTTCAACGCCAGAGCTGACGCCCGAGCGTATCGAAGAGCTGGCGGTGATCCGGTCTTTGCTGGAGCCCGAGATGGCCAGCCGCGCGCTGCCACGCGCGCATTTCGCGCTGATCGACCGGCTGGCTGCGATCAATGCGCTGAACCAAGAAGCTGTGATGAATCAAGATGCTGTGGGTTACGTCCGCACCAATTTGGAATTTCATCGCACGCTTTATCTGCGCGCGCAGACGCCAGCGATGCTTGCAATGTGCGAAACGGTTTGGTTGCAGCTGGGGCCCACCATGCGCGCGCTTTACCAAAAGCTGCGCCGCCGCGAGGTGCCGCAGCACCACCGGATGATTCTGGCGGCGCTGCGGGCAGGGGATGACCCTGGGTTGCGGTTGGCGGTGCGCACCGATGTCACCCAAGGCTTGCGGCATCTTGCCTCTTAAGCGCTGCCGCGCCCCGTCTTGGGCTGATCGACGAAGAAATCGGTAAGCGCTGCGCCGATCCACATGCACAATGCCGCCAGCCAAGCCGTTGCGACAAAGATTGAGGCCCCTGTAACCCCTGCGCCAATCGCGCATCCGCCTGCCAGCATCGCGCCAAAACCCATCAGCGCCGCCCCCGCCATCGCGCGACGCATCTGGCCTATGCCCTCAAAACCCTGAAATCTTAGCTCTTTGCTGACAGCTGCGGCCAGAAATGCGCCAAGGAAGACGCCGGGAACAAGGCCAATGTCAAACTCTGGCACCGCATCTGGCACCAAAAAGAACATCAAGGTCTTGGCCGATGGTCCTGAAAAGGTCGCAGAGGTGACGCTGACAGGATCAAAAGCCACCTGTGCCAGCGAAAAGGTCAACACCCAGCCCAGTGCCACAGCAAAGCCAACGCCCGAGGCAAAGACCAAGACCCGCGCGCCAATCTGGTTGCGCCGCGCCAAGACCAAGGCCAGCGCCGCAACCGCCAGCCCCAGCAGCACTCCCGACCAATCGGGCAGGGATAGAGCCGCTAAAAGGTTGATATTGCGTCCACTTGGCGTCACCCAAAGCCCCGCCAAAGCGCCGCGCAAAGGCGCCAGCCAGCCGTGCAGACTCATCTGCGCCACCACCGCAAATATCAGCCCGGCGATCAGCGACCGCAGATTGCCCGTGGCCGCCAAAACCAACAGCCGTCCCGAACAGCCCCGCGCCAAGACCATGCCTGCGCCAAACATCAGCCCGCCAATCACTGCGCCCGACCAAGATCCGGCAACCGCCATCATGCGGGCATCTTCAGCGCGAAACAGCCCTAGGCTTTGCGCGCCCTGCACCCAGACCACGGCGGTGGAAAAGGTCAGCAGCCACACCGACATTCTTGGCCCCAGTCTGCCGCGTGCAAATTCAACCGTTGCTGCGCGCAGACAAAACGATGACCGCTGCGCTGCGACCCCAAAGACCACACCCGTCAGCAGGCCAAAAAACGCGGCCAGATTTGCCTCGTTCACATAGTCAAGCAAGCTGCTCAGATCCATCTTTCCTCCGATGTCTTTTTGCTTGGCCGCAGTCTAAGCCTGCCTCGCTTTGCCTGCTTTGACACAAATCACACGGCGAGAAAACGCCTCGCTGGCTCTCAAAGTTTCGCCCACAAGGCCTTGCGGATCAATTCGGCGGCGTGACACAAGGTAAAAGTAAGCCACTGGCCGCACAGTCTCAGCCCAAGGAGCCAAAGCATGAGTTTTGACCGATCCATCAAAATCGCCCCCTCGATCCTTTCCGCCGATTTCGCCGATTTCGGCCGCGAGATCCAAGCGATCGAGGCGCAGGGGGCCGATTGGGTGCATGTCGATGTGATGGATGGCCATTTCGTGCCCAATATCACATTTGGCCCACCCGCAGTTGCGGCTTTTCGCAAACATGTGAAAACCGTGATGGATGTGCATATCATGATCTCGCCGGTCGATGCTTATATCGACGCCTTTGCGGCCGCGGGCACCGATATTTTGACGCCACATGTTGAAGCAGGCCCGCATATTCACCGGACGCTTCAGGCCATTCGCGGCGCCGGCATGAAGGCAGGCGTGGCGCTGAACCCCGGCACGCCTGCCGAAGCGGTGGCGCATCTGTTGGATCTGACCGATCTGATCTGCGTGATGACGGTGAACCCCGGCTTTGGTGGGCAGAAGTTTATCGACATGACGGCGAAAATCCGCAGCCTGCGCGCGATGATTGGCGATCGTCCGATCCATATTGAAATCGATGGCGGGATCACGACGCAAACCGCGCCTTTGGTGGCCGCAGCTGGGGCCGATGTTTTGGTTGCGGGCTCTGCCGTGTTCAAGGGCGGGTCTGTGACCAATCCTGCCGCTTATGGCGAAAATATCCGCGCCATTCGCGCCGCAGCCGAAGCGGCACGGTAAGCTAATGGCGCGGATCGTCTTTGACCTTGACGGCACCTTGATCGACAGCGCGCCAGATATTCGCGCGGCGGTCAATCTGATGCTGGTGGAACAGGGGCTGGCGCCGCTGTCCCTGTCCGAGGTGATTGGCTTTATCGGCAACGGCCTGCCGCATCTGGTGACTTTGGTCATGGCCGCGCGCGGGATTGATCCTGCGCGCCATGCCGAGCTGTCACCTTGCGTTGCGCGCCATTATAACGCGGTGAATGGGCAAGAGACGGTGCTTTATCCCGGCGTGGCAGGGGCGCTTGCGGCTTTGCATGCGGCAGGACATAGCCTTGCGCTTTGCACCAACAAACCCGAAGCGCCTGCGCGGGCATGTTTGGCACAGATGGGGATTGCGGCGCTGTTTGACCAAGTGATTGGCGGCGACAGTCTACCCCGCCGCAAGCCGGACCCAGCGCCACTGCACGCCTGCACCCCCGATATCTATATTGGTGACAGCGAGGTGGATGCCGAAACCGCAAGCCGCGCCGCCGTGCGCTTTGTCTTATTCACCGAAGGCTATCGCAAAACTGCTGTCGCAGAGCTGCCCCATGTCGCCAGCTTTACCGATTTTGCGGATCTGCCCACGCTGATCGAAAGCCTGCTTGTCCGCAGTCTGTAACGATTGACCCGCAGTCAATTTGCGGGGGCTGGGCGCAGTCTAAACCGCGTGCCTGCTTGACAGCTTGGCCCCTTACCCGCCATGACGGGCAAAATCATAGGAGCCAGCCCATGTCTGATGACCGTCTTATCGTCGCGCTTGATGTGCCAAATATCTTGCAGGGCCTCGAGCTTGCTGGTCGGCTTGGCAAAGCGGTGTCGTTTTATAAGATCGGTCTGGGGATGCTGACAGGCGGCGGGCTTGCGCTGGCAAACGAGCTGAAGGCCGAACATGGCAAGCGCATCTTTCTGGATATGAAGCTGTTCGACATCGGTGCCACTGTCGAAGCCGCCGTGCGTGGCCTTGCGCAATATGATCTGGATCTGCTGACCGTGCATGGCGACCCGCAGGTTGTGCGCGCCGCAGCCGAGGGCAAGGCGGGTACCAATCTGAAGATCATGGCTGTTACCATTCTCACCTCGCTGGACCGTGCCGATCTGGATGCCAACCTGATCAAGCCGGGCGATCTGCGCGAAATCACGCTGGAACGCGCCGCCCGCGCGCTAGAGGCAGGTGCCGATGGCGTCATCGCCAGCCCCCAAGAGGCCGCAGCGATCCGCGCTTTGCCGCAAGCCAAGGGCAAGCTGATCGTCACCCCCGGTGTGCGCCCCGCAGGCGCCGCCCTTGGTGACCAAAAGCGCGTCGCCACCCCGGCTCAAGCCATCGCCGATGGTGTCGATCACATCGTGGTGGGCCGCCCGATCTGGCAAGCCGCTGATCCTGCCGCAGCCGCCCGTGCGATCATCGCGGAAATGTCTCTGTAAGGCCGTTTAGCGACGCAGCCCCTTGGCCTTTGGCGCGCGGCACAATAGCCTGCGCCAAAGCGGAGGCTAAAATGACAGACCATATCTCGACCCACCAAGCCGAAGACGACGCCCGCAACGAAACGATCCTGATCTATGTGAATGGAAAGATCGTGCCGAAAGCCCAAGCGACGGTTTCGGTCTATGATTCTGGCTTTATGCTGGGCGATGGCGTTTGGGAGGGAATTCGTCTTTATAACGGCCGCTGGACCTTTCTAGACGAACATATCGCGCGGCTGTTCGAAGCGGCCAAGGCGATTGATCTTGATATCGGCATGACGCCCGATCAGGTGATTTCCGCTGTGTTAGAGACACAAGCTGCCAATGGCATGACCACTGATGCCCATGCGCGGCTGATGCTGACGCGCGGCGTCAAGACCCGGCCGTTTCAGCACCCAAAACTGTCGCAGCAAGGCCCGACCATGGTGATCATCATGGAACACAGCCGCCCCAATATGCCGCGCCCGATCCGTCTGGCCACGGTGCCACATCTGCGCGGCCTGCCGATGACCCAAGACCCCAAGCTGAACTCGCATTCCAAGCTGAACTGCATTCTGGCGTGTATCGCCGCCGAAAAGGCCGGTGCCGACGAGGGCCTGATGCTGGATGTGCATGGCTTTGTGAACACCACCAACGCTTGCAACTTTTTTATCGTGCGCAAGGGTCAGGTTTGGACCTCGACCGGCGATTACTGCATGAACGGCATCACACGGCAAAAGGTGATCGACCTGTGCCGCGCCAATGACATTCCGGTGTTCGAGAAAAACTTCTCGTTGGTCGAAACCTATTCCGCCGATGAAGCGTTTTTGACCGGCACCTTTGGCGCGCAAACCCCTGTCAGCCAGATCGACGGTCGCCAGATTGGCAGCGGCCAGATGGGCCCCGTCACCCAGCGCATTCGCGACCTTTACAAAGCCATGGTCGGCGCATGAAAATCGCGATGTGGTCAGGCCCACGCAACCTGTCAACCGCGATGATGTATGCCTTTGCCGCGCGTGGCGATTGCGCTGTGGTGGATGAGCCGTTTTACGCAGCCTATCTGGCCGCAACCGGCCTTGCGCACCCGATGCAGCAAGAGGTGATCGCCTCGCAAAGCACCGACCCTTTGCAGGTTGCCGCCGATTGCATTGGCCCAATTCCGCAAGGTCAGAGCCTGTTTTACCAAAAACACATGACCCTGCATATGATCCCCGGCTTTCCGCGCGATTTCATGCGCGATCTGACCAATGTCTTCCTGATCCGCCACCCCGCTCGCGTTGTGGCAAGCTATGCCAAGAAGCGCGAAGGCCCGACGCTTGCCGATATTGGCTTTCAACAACAGGCCCAGCTGTTCGACCAGATTGCCGATCAGCTGGGCCATGCGCCCTTGGTGATCGACAGCGCCGATATCCGCGCCAACCCGGCGCGCGCGCTGTCAGGGCTTTGCGCGGCGCTGGGGATCAGCTTTACCGAAAAGATGCTGCATTGGCCGGCAGGGCCGAAACCCTATGACGGCATCTGGGCGCCGCATTGGTATAACGCGGTGCATCGCTCGACAGGGTTTGAAGACCCCGAAGCCGCCCTGCCCGATCTGGCCAAGCACTACGCCGATCTGGTTGATCAGGCGCTGCCCTATTACGAAAAGCTAACCGCGCATAAGCTTTAGCGCCCATGAAAAAGCCGCGCCAAGATCTGGCGCGGCTTTCTTCAGATCTGTCAGGCCTTAGCCCTTGTCAGCCACCCGCGCATTGCGTGTCGCAATCAGTTTCAGGCGCAGCGCGTTCAGACGGATAAAGCCCGCCGCATCCTTCTGGTCATAAGCGCCGGCATCTTCTTCAAAGGTGACGTGCTTTTCAGAATAAAGGCTATGCTCGGACCAACGCCCAACGCAGGTCGCCGAGCCCTTGTAAAGCTTCAGCCGCACGGTGCCGGTGACATGATCCTGGCTCTTGTCGATCAAGGCCTGCAACATCTCGCGCTCGGGGCTGAACCAAAAGCCGTTATAGATCAGCTCGGCATAGCGCGGCATGATGCTGTCTTTCAGATGGCCAGCGCCCGCATCCAGCGTGATCTGCTCGATGCCACGATGCGCCTCAAGCAAGATCGTGCCGCCGGGGGTCTCATAGATGCCGCGCGACTTCATGCCGACAAAACGGTTTTCCACAAAGTCCAACCGCCCAATGCCATGCGCGCCACCCAAAGCGTTCAACCGCGTCAGGATGGTGGCAGGCGACATCGCCTCGCCATTGATCGCCACGGCATCGCCGCGCTTAAAGCTGACTTCGATATATTCCGGGGTGTTCGGCGCATCCTCGGGCGAAACCGTGCGCTGATAGACATATTCCGGTGCCATCTCGGCCGGATTTTCCAAGGCTTTGCCTTCGGAAGAGGTATGCAGCAAATTCGCATCCACCGAGAAAGGCGCTTCGCCGCGCTTGTCCTTGGCAATCGGAATCTGGTTCGCCTCGGCAAATTCGATCAGCTTGGTGCGGCTGGTCAGATCCCACTCACGCCAAGGCGCAATCACCCGAATCGAAGGGTTCAGCGCATAGGCCGAAAGTTCAAACCGCACCTGATCATTGCCCTTGCCGGTCGCACCATGCGCCACCGCATCAGCGCCACATTCCGCCGCAATCCGCACCAGATGCTGCGAGATCAGCGGCCGCGCAATCGAGGTTCCCAGCAGATAAAGCCCTTCATACAAAGCATTGGCGCGGAACATCGGGAAAACGAAATCGCGCACGAATTCTTCGCGCACATCAACGATATGGATGTTCTCTTTCTTGATCCCCAACAGCTCGGCCTTGGCGCGCGCAGGCTCCAATTCTTCGCCCTGCCCCAGATCGGCAGTAAAGGTGACAACCTCGCAACCATATTCGGTCTGCAACCATTTCAAGATGATCGAGGTATCAAGCCCACCAGAATAGGCGAGGACGACTTTTTTAGGTGCGGACATGTCAGGGCTCCATCACGGGTTTCGCCTGCGAATACTGGGAATTCCCACCAAGAGCAAGGCGGCATGCGGCCTATTACAGGGCTTGCAACCGCTGCACCGCCCAAAGCGCCGCCTCTGCCACCGCCGCATCGGCGTCTTGCAGCAAGGCCACAGCCTGCGGCATCAAAGCCGCAGTGCCAGAATTGCCAATCGCATAAAGCACATTACGCACAAAGCGGTCCCGCCCAATCCGCTTGATCGGACTACCGGCAAAGCGCAACCGAAACGCCGCATCGTCCAATTGCGCAAGCTCCGCAAGCGCCGGCGCACCCACCCGCGGCTGATAGCCCAGATCCTTGGCGCTTTGCGCAAACTTGTTCCAAGGGCAAACCGCCAGACAATCATCGCAGCCATAGATCCGATTGCCCATCAATGCGCGCAACTCCAGATCAACCGGCCCGCGATGCTCGATGGTCAAATAGGAAATGCAGCGCCGCGCATCCAAGCGATAGGGCGCGGGAAAAGCCTTGGTTGGGCAGATATCCAGACAGGCGGTACAAGACCCGCAATGGCTGACCTCTGGCGGGTCCTTGGGCAGATCTGCGGTGGTGAAAATCGCCCCCAGAAACACCCAATTGCCCAGATCGCGCGCCAACAGATTGCTGTGCTTGCCCTGCCAGCCCAGCCCTGCGGCCTGCGCCAAGGGCTTCTCCATCACCGGGGCGGTATCGACAAAGACCTTGATCTCGGCCCCCGACACGCCCGCAAACCAGCCACCCAGTCGCTTCAGCCGCCGCTTCACCAGATCGTGGTAATCCTTGCCCTGAGCATAGACCGAAATCGCCGCGCGATCCCGCTCTGCCAAAACCGCCAGCGGATCACCCTGCGGCGTATAGCTTTCCGCCAACATGATCACCGAGCGCGCCTCAGGCCAAAGCGCCGCTGCATTGCCGCGCCAAGCCTCGCGCTCGGCCATCCAAGCCATCTGGCCATGATGCCCCGCCGCCAAAAACGCCCGCAACCGCTCTGCCGTCTTAGGTGCCGCATCCGGCGCACAGATGCCCAGCTTGGAAAAGCCCTCTTCCAAAGCCCGCACCGTCAAAGCCTGTTTCAGCGCCTCATTCATCTGTCTCTAAATATCCCACGGGGGTGCGGGGGTGTGAAACCCCCGCGGGTGGTCTCAAAAGTCAAGATCGGCATAATGGGCGGGCGGCGGAAACCCGGGGATCTGATCGGCAAGCAGGGTGCGAAACGCCGGCCGCGACTTGATCTTGGCATACCAATCCTTGACCACGGCAGAGCGGTTCCAATCGACATCCGAAATATAATCCAGACAAGACAGATGCGCCGCCGCGGTCAAATCGGCCAGCGTCATCACATCCCCCGCAAGCCAGCGCCGCTGATCCAGCAGCCAGGCCATGTAATCCAGATGATATTTGATCCGCACCGCCCCCGCCTTGACGTTCTTTGAATCCGGGTAGCCCTGCCCCATGATCTTTTTGTTCACCCGCTCATAAAGCAGCTTCGAGGTCACCTCGGCGTTGAACTTATCGTCAAACCAAGCGCAAAGCCTGCGCACTTCAAACCTGCCGTCCAGATCGCGCGGCATCAAGGGCGGGTTCGGCACCGACTCTTCCAGATATTCGCAAATCGCCTGACTTTCCGACAGCGTCTTGGTGTCGATCCGCAACACCGGCACTTTGCCCGCAGGATTGCGGCGCATAAAATCGGGCGAGGCTTCCCAATAGCGCTCTTCGATCAGCTCGACCTCAAGCTTCTTTTCGGCCAGCGTCAACCGCACCTTGCGGCTGAACGGCGAGAGGGGAAAGTGATAGAGACGGATCATAAAGCTGTCAGACTTTGCATTCAGGGTTTGCTCTTCAATGGCGCGAAGATTGGCGGAATTCAACCACTATAAGGGTTAGTCGCGCAACTGGAAGCAAGCGGCACGGCCATCGGCGGCGATGGTCTCGGCGCCTGAAATAATCGCGGCGGTGCGCTTGCGGATAAAGGCGGTGGGCTTGGAGGCCGAGCGTTCTTTCGGGTTGGGCAAGACCGCTGCCAGCCGTGCAGCCTGAAGCGCGCTTAACGCATCCGCATCGACGCCAAAGTAATGCCGCGCCGCCGCCTGCACACCAAACACGCCTTCGTCAAATTCGGCCACGTTCAGATAGACCTCTAGAATGCGCTGCTTGCTCCAGACCAATTCGATCACTGGCGTCAGCAAAGCCTCGAGCGCTTTGCGGATATAGCTGCGCTGCTGCCACAACAGCACGTTTTTGACGACTTGCTGCGTCAGGGTTGATCCGCCGCGCTGGCCGCCGCCATCGACAGCGGCGCGAATGGCGGTCAGATCAAAGCCCCAATGCTGGCAGAAATTCGCATCCTCGGCCGCCACCACCGACCGCCCCATCACCGGAGCAATGGCCTCCCAGCTGACCCATTGCTTGGAAATCCCGCCCAAGCGCCAGCTTTCACTGATCTGATAAAGATTGATCGGCGGCGGAACCAGACTGAACAGCAAGATCAGCACACCGAAATAGCCCACCACGCCCAGCGCCAAGCGCTTGGCCCAGACCCGCAGCCGCGCCTGAAAGGGCGGCTTGTCCTGCGGTGCAGGTTTGGCTTTCGATCGGGATTTGGGCGTTGCAACCATAAGTGAACTTAGGCCTTAAGCCTGCGCGCGGGTCAAGTCCCCGCCAAAACCAAAGGCCCCCTTGCGGGGGCCCTGACTTTATTCTGCGGGTACTTTTTCTGCTTCATTCGACAAAGGATGCGCCAGATGCGGCAGCATTTCTTTCGGGCAGATCTGCAAGAAATTGGCCCGCTCGGCGACCCAATTGCCCAAGATCCGTTCCGCAATCCGCGAGCCGGTTTCCGCGTGATGCCGCTGGATCAGATCGCGCAGCTGTGCTTCCCAATGGGGATGCGCCACGGCGCAAGTCAGCACGGTTTCGGAGTTCATAAAGTCTTCCGCCACGCCCTGCGGGTCGTAGACATAGGCCATCCCCCCGGTCATGCCTGCGCCAAAGTTCGCGCCAATCCGACCCAGAACCACCGCGACACCGCCGGTCATATATTCACAACCGTTCGACCCACAGCCCTCGACCACCACATGCGCGCCCGAGTTGCGCACCGCAAAGCGCTCGCCCGCGCGACCCGAGGCATAAAGATAGCCCGCCGTCGCGCCATAAAGCACGGTGTTGCCGATGATGGTGTTTTCCTCGGCCTTCAGCGGCGAAGACATCTGCGGCCGCACCACAATCGTGCCGCCCGACAGGCCCTTGCCAACATAGTCATTGGCGTCGCCCATCACCTCAAGCTTCAGCCCCTGCACCGCAAAAGCCCCCAAGGATTGGCCACAAGACCCCGACAGTTTGACCGTCAGATGATCCGGCTGAAGGCTGTTCTTCATGCCAAAGCGCTTGACGATATGGCTAGAGGCGCGGGTGCCGATGGTGCGCAGAGTGTTGCGCACCGCATATGACAGTTGCATCTTTTCGCCGTCTTCAAAGAAGCGCGCGCCGTCTTTGACGATTTCGGCGTCCAGCGTATCGGGCACATGGTTGCGCGGCTTGGTGCGGTCATAGGTGATCTTTGACGCCCCATCGACGGTGATCAACAGCGGGTTCAAATCCAGATCATCCAGATGCGCCGACCCACGCGAGACCTGAGACAACAGATCCGCCCGCCCGATGATTTCATCCATCGACCGCGCACCGATCTGCGCCAAAATCTCGCGCACTTCTTGCGCATAGAAGGTGATCAGATTGACAACCTTATCCGCCGATCCGGTGAACTTGCCGCGCAGCGCTGCGTCTTGGGTGCAGACGCCCACGGGGCAGGTGTTGCTTTGGCACTGACGCACCATGATGCAGCCCATCGCGATCAGCGCGGCGGTGCCGATGCCATATTCCTCGGCCCCCATCATCGCCGCCATGACAATGTCGCGGCCTGTGCGCAAACCACCGTCGGTGCGCAGCGTCACCCGCTCGCGCAGGTTGTTCATTGCCAGCACCTGATGCGCTTCGGTCAGGCCCATCTCCCAAGGCAGACCCGCGTATTTGATCGAGGTGCCAGGGCTTGCGCCGGTGCCGCCATTATGGCCCGAGATCAAGATCACATCGGCCTTGGCCTTGGCCACACCCGCCGCAATGGTGCCGACGCCCGAAGAGGACACCAGCTTGACCGTCACCTTGGCGCGCGGGTTGATCTGTTTCAGGTCATAGATCAGCTGCGCCAAGTCTTCGATCGAATAGATGTCATGGTGCGGCGGTGGCGAGATCAGCGTCACGCCCTTGGTCGAATGGCGCAGCCGCGCGATCAGCTCGGTGACTTTCATGCCGGGCAGCTGGCCGCCTTCGCCGGGCTTTGCGCCTTGGGCGACCTTGATTTCCAGCTCTTCACAGGCGTTCAGATATTCTGCCGTCACGCCAAAGCGGCCCGAGGCCACCTGTTTGATCTTGGCGCTTGGGTTATCGCCATTGGCCTCTGGCAGGAAGTGTGCGGGATCTTCACCGCCCTCGCCGCTGTCAGATTTCGCACCAATGCGGTTCATCGCGACGTTCAGGGTCTTGTGCGCCTCGGGCGACAGCGCCCCCAACGACATGCCCGGTGTCACAAACCGCTTGCGGATCGAGGTGATGCTTTCCACCTCTTCAATCGGCACGGGCTTGCCCAATGCCTTAATGTCCAACAGATCCCGAATATGGATCGGCGGGTTCGACCGCATGGCCGCCGAATATTGCTTCCAAATGTCGAAAGACGCACGGTCGCAGGCCGATTGCAGCATATGCATGGTCTGCGCTTCCCAAGCGTGCTTTTCGCCCGAGCGCCGCGCCTTATAGAACCCGCCAATCGGCAGCACATCAGCGCCACCCAGCCAGCCCTTGGCGTGAACTTCTTCGACCTTCAGCTGCAAGCCTTGCAGACCGATACCGGAAATCCGGCTTTGCATGCCGGGGAAATATTCCGCCACCATGGCGCGCGACAGGCCCACGGCTTCAAAGTTCAGCCCCCCGCGATAGGAGGAGATCACCGAGATGCCCATCTTTGACATGATCTTCAACAGACCCGCATCGACGGCATTGCCATAGCGCCGCATCGCATCCAGCAAGCTGCCTTCGATCAAGCCGCGACGAATGCGGTCAGCAATCGAATCCTGCGCCAGATAGGCGTTCACTGTGGTGGCCCCCGAGCCGATCAGCACCGCGAAATAGTGGGGGTCGATACATTCCGCCGACCGCACGTTGATCGAACAGAAGGTCCGCAGCCCCTTGCGGGTCAGCCACGAATGCACCGCACTTGTTGCCAAGATCATCGGCATCGCAACCCGTTCAGCGCCCTGATGCTGATCGGTCATCACCAATTGCCCTGCCCCCGACCGCACCGCGTCTTCCGCCTCGGCACGAATACGCTCTAGCCCCTGACGCAGCGCATCTGGGCCCGCGTTTACGGGGAAGGTACAGTCGATAAAGGCAACCTGATCACCAAAGCGTTTGACCAGAACCTCGAATTCCGAATTGGCCAAGAAGGGGCTTTCCAGCACCAAAATCTCGTTCTGGGCGTTGTTCTCATCCAGCACGTTGCGCAGATTGCCAAAGCGGGTTTTCAGGCTCATCACCCGACCTTCGCGCAAGCTGTCGATCGGCGGGTTGGTGACCTGAGAGAAGTTCTGCCGGAAGAAATGCGACAACGGACGGTAAACCGAAGACAGCACAGCCGAAGGCGTGTCATCGCCCATCGAGGCGATCATCTCTTTGCCATCTTCGGCCATGGGGGCCAGAACCTGTTCCAGCTCTTCCACGGTAAAGCCCGCCGCGATTTGGCGCTGACGCAGTTCGGCGCCTTGGAACAGGGGTTCTTCGGGCACATCGCGCAGCAATTCGCCCAGATCGACGATCTTTTCGATCCATTCGCCATAGGGCTGTGCTGCTGCCAGTTTATCTTTCAGCGCAACGTCGTGATAAAGCTTGCCCGTCGCCATATCGACAGCAATCATCTGCCCCGGCCCAAGCGCGCCCTTTTCGCGGATCGTCGATTCCTCGACCGGAACCATGCCTGCTTCCGAGCCTGCAATCAGCAAGCCATCGCCGGTGACGACATAGCGCATCGGCCGCAAACCGTTGCGGTCAAGCCCGCCGCAGACCCAGCGGCCATCGGTCATCGCCAAAGCCGCAGGTCCGTCCCAAGGCTCGATCACCGAGTTGCAATAGGCATACATATCGGCCCAAGCCGGTTTCATATCGGTGGTGGCCTTTGACCAAGCCTCTGGCACCAGCATGGTTTTCGCCAAAGGCGCGTTGCGCCCCGAGCGCACCAAAACCTCGAACACCGCATCCAGCGCGCCAGAATCCGAGGTGCCCGCCGGAATGATCGGTTTGATATCTTCGGCATTGTCGCCAAAGTTGTTGGAGGCCATGCGGATCTCATGGCTTTTCATCCAGTTGACGTTGCCTTTCAGCGTGTTGATCTCGCCGTTATGGGCCAACATGCGGAAGGGCTGGGCCAACCACCACTGCGGAAAGGTATTGGTCGAATAGCGCTGGTGATAGATCGCAAAGGCAGATTCGAACCGGTCGTCCATCAGGTCGGGGTAGAACACCGCCACCTGTTCGGCCAGCATCATGCCCTTGTAGATGATCGAGCGGCACGACAGGCTGCACAGATACATGCCTTGGATCTGGCTTGCCAAAGCCGCCTTTTCGATCCGGCGGCGGATGATGTAAAGATCGCGCTCGAACTGCTCGTCGTCGATGTCTTTTTCGCAGCGGATCAAGATCTGCTCGATCTCGGGGCGGGTCGCATTGGCTTTGTCGCCCAGAACCGAGATATCAACCGGCACATGCCGCCAGCCATAGATATAATGGCCCATCCGCAGCACTTCGGTTTCTACAATCGTGCGGCAGCGCTCTTGGGCGCCAAAGTCGGTGCGCGGCAAGAACACTTGGCCGACCGCGATCAGCTTTTTCACATCGGGTTCATGGCCGGTGCGGCGCACTTGGTCGTAAAAGAACGGCACTGGAATTTGCACATGAATGCCCGCACCATCGCCGGTTTTGCCGTCAGCATCCACCGCGCCGCGGTGCCAAATCGCCTTCAGCGCGTTGATGCCGTTTTCCACCACCTTGCGCGAGGGTTTGCCCGAAATCGCAACCACAAGCCCCACGCCGCAAGACGAATGCTCGTCTTCGGTCTTGTAAAGCCCGTTTGCGTCCATCCAAGCCCGCTTTGCTTCTTCGGCTTTTACCCAAGCGTCATCATAGGTCGTCATGGCGTGCAATCTCCGGGTTGTAGGGCAGCGATGACATCACTGCGTCGCATTCAAAAAGGGGTTGGGTCGCGGCGAAACCTTTTTCGCCGGGCAGGATGAACTGAACAGGGCTGCTATCCATCGGCAGCCATTCGCTGCCGTTCCACCACTCCGAGGGGCCTGCAAAGAAATTGCGCCACTCGGGGCTGACATATTCATGGCCACGCGATTTGCGCAGCTCGTTGCCAGCGGTGTCGGTCTCGACAAACTCGTATTCGGTGACCTGAAGCGTGACACCGTCGATGGTGGCAGTCACACCTGTCAGCTTGTCAAAGCCTTTGACCAGGGTCTGTTCGCCATTGTCTTTGCTGAGGCCAAATTCGAAATCATCGCGCCCCGTCGCCAGCAGGCTGGTGAAATTGGCGGGATCTGCGGGGTTTGGGTCCAGCGTCTGTTTCACCTGCGGGTTCATGTCATAGCTTTCGACCCATTGCGTTTCGCGGTCGATCTTTGAGAGGTAAAACACCCCATCCTGATCATAGTCGGCGCGCCATTGGTCGCCATTGGCATCGGCTTGGCAGCTGTAATAATTCGCCACATAGCAGCCGCGCGATTGCACGGTCAGCGTGGTGGTGCAGCCTTCGGGCGGCGTAAAGCTGCCGGCAAATACCGGAGAGGAAAGGCAGAGCACAGAGATCGAAATCAACGCTTTCATTTTGCCACCTAAAGATTGGGTCAATCGCTTTGACCCATCACGAATTGTCTGACGCAAGGGATCAGCTGCGCTTATTCCGCCGCCACGCTGGCAGGCTGTGCCAGATAGGTCAGGATCGAGTCGGCAGCTTCGCGGCCATCGCGGATCGCCCAGACCACAAGGCTTGCGCCACGCACGATGTCGCCGGCCGCATAGACGCCGTCCAGATTGGTGGCATGGCTGCGGAAATCGGCCTTGATGGTGCCCCAGCGCGTCACTGCCAAATCGGGCACGCCCCAAAGGCTTGGCACCGCTTCGGGTTCAAATCCCAGCGCTTGCACCACCAGATCGGCAGGCTCGATGTAATCGGCACCCTCGATCACTTCGGGCGATTGCCGACCCGAGGCATCTGGCGCGCCCAGGCGCATCTTTTGCACCATAACGCCGTCCACGACCTCGCCGCCGGTGAAGCCTTTGGGCGCAGAAAGCCAAACGAAATCAACGCCTTCTTCTTCAGCGTTTTGCACTTCGCGCTGGCTGCCGGGCATATTCGCCTTATCGCGGCGATACAGGCATTTCACCGAAACAGCGCCTTGGCGAATGGCAGTGCGCACGCAATCCATCGCTGTATCGCCGCCGCCGATCACCACAACCCGCTTGCCGGTTGCGTTCAGCTCGCCCGAGTCGAATTCCGGCACCTCGTCGCCAAAGCTTTTGCGGTTGCTGGCGGTCAGATAATCCAAGGCGCGCACAACGCCCTTGGCCCCAACGCCCGGCGCTTCGATATCGCGGGCCTTATAGACGCCGGTCGCGATCAAAATCGCATCATGCTGGCCGCGAATGGCGTCAAACGACAGATCTTCGCCAACTTTGCAGTTCAGCACAAATTGCACGCCACCCAGCTCCAGCTGTTCGATCCGCTGCATCACCACTGGCTTTTCCAGCTTAAAGCCGGGGATGCCATAGGTCAGCAAACCGCCTGCACGGTCATAGCGGTCATAGACCGTCACCTGCACACCCGCGCGGCGCAGAACGTCAGCCGCGGCCAAACCGCCCGGCCCCGCGCCAATGATGCCCACCGATTCCGTCCGCTCGTTACGCGGCTTGATGCTTTTGACCCAGCCCATTTCCCAAGCTTTGTCGGTCAGATATTTTTCGACCGAACCAATGGTCACGGTGCCATGGCCCGAATTCTCGATGACGCAATTGCCTTCGCACAGGCGATCCTGTGGGCAAATCCGGCCGCAAATCTCGGGGAAGGTGTTGGTGGCCTGTGACAGATCATAGGCTTCTTCCAAACGGCCCTCGGCGGTCAGGCGCAGCCAGTCGGGGATGTTGTTGTGCAAGGGGCAATGCGATTGGCAGTAAGGCACGCCGCATTGACTGCAACGGCTGGCCTGCTCGGCAGCTTTTTCTGCGGCGAATTCGCGATAAATCTCGTCGAAATCCTGCGCGCGAAGATCAGCAGAACGCTTCTGCGGCATCTCTTTGTGCAGAGTGACAAATTTCAGCATTTTCTGACCGGCCATCATGCGCCCCTTGGTGGAATTTCCCCGTCGCGCGTTGATACTGAAAGCCGGATCGGAATAAAAGTCAGTATGAGTTACCTATTTAACGATTTTTCAGCCTGAATGTCAGAATTATCACCCATATGCACCGAAACTAGGTCAGCTTTTGTTACCTACCGGCAAAACCGCCCCCTGATTCGCGCTTTAGCCAATCGTGCCCGCCGCCAAAAGTGCCAGTAGCAGCCCGCCAAAGCCGATGCGATAGATCGCAAAAGCGGTGAAGCGGTGGCTTCGGATATAGGTCAGCAACCATTTCACAACGACAAAGGCGGTCAGGGTCGAGGTAACAAAAGCAATGCCAAGCGCTGTCCAATCCTCGCCGCCGGTGCCATGGCGAAACTGACCAAGCAGCTCATAGCCGCTTGCCGCGTACATCGTCGGAATTCCGACCAGAAACGCAAACTCTGTCGCCGCCGCGCGGTTCGAGGTGCCCAAAAGCATCGCCACAAAAATTGTCGCTGCAGAACGTGATGTGCCAGGAAACACCCCCGCCACCACCTGCGCCAAACCCACCGCAATCGCCACCCGCAGCGTAATTGCCACGCTGTCGGCTTGCTTGGCGGCAAAATGCTCGGCCACAATCATCCAGATGCCGCCAATCACCAAGGCCCAAGCCACCGGCGCGATGGTGGTCGGCAACTCAAAGCCCGCCTTCTTGACGATCAAGCCCAGAACGGCCGTAATCAAAAAGGCGATTGCCAGCTTGATCAGATAATCGCGCTGCTCGGCTTGCCGCCAGTTCAGCAGAAGATCCATGATCCGGCGCCAATAAATCAGCGTCACCGCCAAAATCGCCCCGGCTTGGATGACGATATTATAGGTGTCGCTGCGCGCACCCAGCCATTGTTCCACCAAAAGCAAATGGCCCGTGCTGGAAATCGGCAAGAATTCCGTAACACCCTCGACCACACCCAAGAGCACATCATTAAAATAGGTCACATCACAGCCCTTTGATTGGGGAGGCTTTAGGCTTTTCTAAGGTTTTTGGCCGAGTCTTTGATTGCGGCATATTGCCCAGAGGGACGGTAGCACCACATATATTCCGGCACCACAGCATCGTAATCGGTCGCGGTGATTCCCAGATCTGCAAGCGTCTTTGCGCCCTCAGACACAACCGAGTCTGACTTCAAGCTTGTAATCTGATCTCGGGTCACGACTTTATTGGCAAACAGCCCACCGGTGCAGAAAGATGCAAAATCCAGCGCCGTGGCGATGATATTGCCGGCAAAGAACGGCAGGTTCAGCACCAGACGGCGGCGCTGGATGGTCACCAGCATCTTGGCGATGATCTGGCTTAGGCTTTCCACATCAGGACCGCCAAGCTCGTAGATGCCATGTGCCTCGCCCATCACGCCCTTGACGGCAGCGGCGGCGACATCATCGACATAGACCGGCTGAAACTTGGTCGCCCCGCCCACCAAAGGTAGGATCGGGCCCATCTTGGCCATCGCACCAAAGCGATTGAAGAACCCGTCTTCATTGCCGAAAATCACCGAGGGCCGCAGGATCATAGCACTTGGAAAGGCGGCCAAAATCGCCGCTTCGCCTTCGCCCTTGGACTGCGCGTAAAGGCTGGCCCCCGCAACATCGGCGCCAATCGCCGACAGATGCACAAGGCTGCTGATCGCTTGCTCGGCCGCGATCCGCGCGATCCGGCCTGCACCCGTGGCTTGCACGGCTTCAAAGCTGTTCTTGCCGCCGCGATCAAAGGTGCCCACGCAGTTCACCACCGCCGAGGCCCCCGCCATCGCCGCCCGCACCGAGGCATCATCGCGGATGTTGCAGAACACCGGCTCGACCTGCCCGACAGCGCCGTAAGATTTGACAAAAAGCGCCTCATTCGGACGCCGGCAGGCAACGCGAACGCGCCATCCCGCTTTCGCCATTCGCCGCGCAATATAGCGACCGACAAAACCTGAACCGCCGTAGATCGTGACAAGCTTGTTCATGGGATACCCTCTTTGACAGGCTGAAAAAGTCTTTGCCTGAATAATCCGCATGAGCGCAGGCGGCAAGTGCAATCGCCGCCGCGATTTCAGTTGGAATTTTGTTAAATTCCACCACAGACCCCGTTGACTCCCCGCAGCGGCTTGTCTACATCGCCCCTCACGACACCTGCCCTGGTGGCGGAATTGGTAGACGCGCTGGTTTCAGGTACCAGTGTTCACAAGACGTGGAGGTTCGAGTCCTCTCCTGGGCACCACTTGTCGCAATGAAAGCCCTGTAACCTTAACTGGTTAC
>NZ_DAIPZF010000028.1:0-39628 GCF_036782355.1 Cypionkella sp. | reverse complement strand
CAAAACCCCCCTTAGTCTGGCGACAATCTAGGGTCAGATTTGGGGGATTGTTGCGCGAATGAAACAGAATATCACATCGGCACTGGGGGCGGTTTGGCTGACGCTGATTCTCGGCGCAGTTGCCGCACCGCTGTCTGCCGAGCCGAAACACGGCATAGCTATGTATGGCGCGCCCGCGCTACCACCGGATTTTGTGTCCCTGCCCCAAGCCAACCCGGATGCGCCCAAGGGCGGCAATATCATCTTTGGCGAATCCGGCAGTTTCGATTCGCTTAATCCCTTTATTGTCAAAGGCGTGCCGCCTGCGGGGCTTTCTGCGCTGACGGTGGAAACGCTTTTGGGCCGATCTTATGACGAGGCCTTCACGCTTTACGGGCTTTTGGCCGAATCGGTCGATACTGATTCTGATCGCAGCTATGTCGAATTCACCCTGCGCGAGGGGGCAAAGTTTTCCGACGGCGCCCCCGTTACCCCCGAAGATGTGCTGTGGTCGTTTGAAAAATTGGGCACCGAGGGCAGCCCGCGCTACGCAGGCGCGTGGAAAAAGATCGCCAAGGCCGAGCAAATCGGCAGCCGTGGCGTGCGCTTTACCTTTACCGCGATTGACCGCGAATTGCCGCTGATCTTGGGCCTGCGCCCGATTTTGCAAAAGGCGCAATGGCAGGGCAAGGATTTCACCGCCAGCACGCTGGAAGCCCCCATCGGTTCGGGCCCCTATGTGGTGGAAAGTTTCGAACCCGGCAAATTCATCGCCTATAAGAAAAACCCCAATTGGTGGGGTGCGGATCTGGCGTTTAACCGCGGCCAGCACAATCTGGACGAGGTGCGCTATGAATATTTTGGCGATGGCGGCGTGGTATTCGAGGCCTTCAAGGCCGGCGTGATCACCAGCTACCGCGAGGCCAATCCGGCGAAATGGGCCAGCAGCTATGATTTCCCCAGCATTGCCGCGGGCGATGTGGTGAAATCTGAAATCGCGCACCAAAGGCCTTCGGGGATCGACGGCTTTGTCTTTAACACCCGCAAGCCGCTGTTTGCCGATTGGCGCGTGCGCGAGGCTTTGATTGACGCCTTCAACTTCGAGCTGATCAACCAGACCCTGAACGGCGGCGTGATGCCGCGCATTCAGTCTTATTATTCCAACTCGGAACTCGGCGCTGCAATTGCAGACCCTGCAAGCGGCAAAGAGCTTGCGCTGCTCGCACCTTTCAAAGACCAACTGCTGCCCGGCACGCTGGAAGGCTATAGCCTGCCGGTGTCAGATGGCAGCGAGGCCAATCGCGCCAATCTGCGCAAGGCCACCAAGCTTTTGGAAGACGCCGGATGGAGCGTGCAGGATGGAAGCCTAAGGGATGCACAGGGTCAGGATTTTGCCTTTGAGATCTTGCTGCAAAACGGCGCGGATGACACCATCGCCATGGCCAGCATCTATGTCGAAGCGTTAAAGCGCCTTGGCATCAACGCCAAAGTCACCACGGTGGATTCCGCGCAATATAAAGAACGCACCACCAATTACGATTTCGATATGACGCAATATGCCCGCTCGCTTTCGCTAAGCCCCGGCAACGAACAGATGCTGTATTGGGGATCGGTGGGGGTGACAGAGCCTGGCACGCGCAATTGGGCGGGGATCAATTCACCTGCCGCCGAGGCGATGATCCAGACCATGTTGACCTCGACCGATCGCGAAGACTTTGTCGCAGCTGTGCATGCTTTGGACCGCGTGCTGACCGCAGGGCGCTACGTTGTGCCGATCTGGTATTCCAACGTCTCGCGGCTGGCCTATGTCAAGCAGTTGCATTTTCCAGCCAGCTTGCCTATCTATGGCGACTGGTTGGGCTTTCAGCCCGATCTGTGGTGGTATCAGGAGTAGAAGATGCGCAAAATCATCCTTCTTGCTGTCTTTACAGCTTTGGCAGGCTGCAACACGATTTCCGGCATGGGGCAGGATATCTCGGGCGGTGCAAATCGTGTGGGCGGCTGGTTTAACTAAGCGATCTTGGCGCGCCGCAAAGGGTTACGCCCCTTGCGGCCGCCGTATCAAGCTGACCGAGCAGCCTGCTTGGCCCGCCACCCTTGCCGCCACCTTGCCAAACCCGCTAAGGCCTGCGCCGATCAGAATGTGATCACAGCTGGTTTGTGCGCAAAACCCCAGCAGGGCCTCTGCGGGATCGTCGTGCTGCAAGATCACGAAATGTAAACGATCTTCGCGCAGCCCCAAGCGCAAGCCCCAAGCCCGCAGCGCCAAAAGCTGCGCCAAGGCGCGCGGCGCAGCTTTGGGCGACATAACGCTTAGGCAGCTGACACGCGCCTGGGGGGCGTGCCTGAGCAGGCGCTTTGCCTCTAACAACAGCGCCTCTGATAGCGCCTCATGCGCGGGCGACAGATCAAGCGCCACCACCAGATGTGGCGCAAACTGGCTTTGCGGCGCTACAGCCACAGGTGCGGCAAAGCCTTGCAGCCTGCGCCTGCGCCACCAGCGCCGCGCGACATGATGCCAAGGATCGCGCGCCAGCTTCAGCCCCCGCGCCGTCAGCCGCAGCTGATGCGGATTGGCCAGATCAAACAGCATCTGCGCGGCCGATTGATAGCGCGCTTCTGGGTCCACCTCGAGCGCGCGCAGCGTGATCTCTTGCAGCCATTCGGGGATATCGCTGCGCAAAGCTCGCGGCGGCACCGGGTCTTGCCACAGCCGCGCGCGGGCTTGTTCAAAGCCCGCAGGTTTGCCAAAGGGCAAAACTCCCGTCAGCATCTGATAAAGCATCACCCCAAAAGCAAACAGATCCGAGCGCAGATCATGGCGTTGGCGCAGCAATTGTTCGGGCGCGATATAGGGGAATGTCCCCAAAGGCAGGGCATATTCTTCGGCCAAAAGATCGGGCAATGTGTCATGGCGTGACAGGCCAAAATCAATAAAGACCACCTCTCCGCTGGGCCGCTGCATCAGGTTTTCAGGCTTAAGATCCAGGTGAATCACGCTTTGACGGTGCAGATCATGCAGCGCCTGCGCCAGCCTTTGCGCCAGATCCAACACCTCGGGAAGCGGCAGCGGCGCGCGCGACATCCTCTCGCGCAAAGAGCTGCCAGCGATACGTTCGGTGACAAGATAGGCCATCGGATCAAAGTCGCCCTGCGCGATCAGCCTTGGTACATGCGGGCCAGACAGTCTTGGCAGGATCATCTGCTCGACCTCAAAGCCGACGATCGAGGCGCTGGCCAGCCCTTGACTAACCCGGGGGATCTTCATCACCAAAGCCACAGTGTGATCGGGATGACTTACCTGCCAAACGGTCGAAAAGCCGCCGCGATGCAGTTCAGCCCCCAGCTGAAAGCCGTCAATTTCCAAGCCGGTCTGAGGCCGCAGCACCACCATGGCCTAGACCCCCAAAATTAACCGGCGAGCAAAGGCTTCGGGCAGCTGTGCCGCTCGGACCTTATCTGCCGTGGTCAGGCTGTCATAGGCAACTTGCCGGTAGCTTAGGCTGTTTTGCGCCTGATCCAAGATCGCATAGCCCGCGCAGCCGCTGCCATCGCGGGGCTGACCGACCGAGCCGATCACCGCCAGCCAGCGTCGCGAGGCCAGCAGCGGGATCGCCGTGCGCGGGGTAAAGCCATGCGTGTTGATCTTGCTGGCCAGATCCAGACTGTAAAGCGCCGGCCGATGCACATGACCACAGAGGATCACCCGTGCCGCGCTGGCCGCAAAGCTGGCCGCCGCTGCTGCCGCATCGCTGACAGGACACCACTGCTGCGGCTGATCGGGCGAGGCATGCACGCAAAGCAAATCCCCTAGGACAAGCTGATAAGGCAAATCGGCCAGAAACAGCCGCTGGCGTGCGTTCAACCGGTTTACCGTCCAATCAATGATCTTGCGCGCGGCGGGGTTCAGACTGTCGGGCGCGGGCGTGCTGCGATCATGATTGCCACGCAACGCCAAGGCGCCCTCTTTGACCAAAAGCTCTAAGGTATCGACGCACCATTCCGGATCAGGCCCATAGCCCACCACATCGCCCAGAAACACCAGCTGATCAATGTCATGCTGCTCAAGATCGGTCAGAACCGCCTCGAAAGCCTCTTTATTGGCATGAATATCCGACAACAGCGCCAGACGCATCGACCCCTCCTTACACTTGGGGCCAAACACAAACCCGCAAGCCTCCCGCGCCAACAGTGGAAGCACAGCGCCAAGGCGTCAAGGCCAAAGCCCCCCCAAAACAACACCTTATCCTAGCGAGGTGACCCAAAGGATCGTCGCATCTTCCTGCGACAGGCTGATCACATTATGCCCCATCGAGCCGTCGTAATAGGCGCTGTCGCCGCGGCGCAGGTCAACGGCTTCGTAAAACTCGGTGTAAAGCCGCACGATACCTGTCAGCACATACAAAAACTCTTCGCCCTCATGGCGCACCCAGCCGTCAAAATCCTCCATCGCGCGGGCGCGGATGGTGGCGCGGTAGGGCAGCATCTGCTTTTTGGTCAGACCGCCTGCCAGCAATTCATGCTCATAGGTGGTGGTGGCATGGGCCTGACCCTCGCCGGATTTGGTTACCGCAATCCGGCCTGAAACCTGCGGCACCTGCGCCGGGGTGAACAGCTGCGGCACCGAAATCGCCATGCCCTGCGCCAGCTTTTTCAGCGCGTCATAGGTTGGCGACATCTGGCCGTTTTCAATCTTGGAAAGGGTCGAGCGCGCCAGCCCCGCTTGGCTTGCCGCCTGCTCAAGCGTCCAGCCCTTGGCCTTGCGCAACTCGCGCACGCGCCGCCCCAGATCCAGCGGCTCGACCGTGCTGGCGGGCGCGTCTTGGCGGGCAATGCGGATCAGGCTTTTGGGATCGTCACTCATGCGCTTGCGCATAAGCCAAGGCCTGCGCGCTTGCAACCAAAGCCTGTAATTTGCTTGACGAAAGCCGCGCAAACGCCAAAAGAGGGCAAAAAGAGGAAATGCAATGATCCGTCTTGATATCTTTTCTGATCCTGTCTGCCCGTGGTGCGCCATTGGCAAAGCCCATCTGGATCGCGCCCTGGAAGCCCACCCCGATCACCCCTTTCGCATCGAATGGCATCCGTTTCAGCTGAACCCCGACATGCCAAAGGCGGGCATGGATCGCCCGACCTATCTGGCCGATAAATTCGGCGGCCCCGCGGCTGCGGCAAAGATCTATGCCCGCATCGAAGAGGCAGCCCATGCCGCCGGCATTCCGATTGATTTCGGCACAATTCCGGTGATGTGCAACACGCTGGACGCGCACCGCCTGATCCATTGGGCGGGGCTTGAGGGGCGTCAGACGGCAGTGGTCTCGGCGCTGTTCAAAGCCTATTGGCGCGAGGGGCGCGATATTGGCGCGCCTGCCGTTCTGGCCGATATAGCCGAGGCTTGCGGCATGGAACGCGCGCTGGTCGAACGGCTTTTGGCCTCTGACGCCGATGCAGATGACATCGCAGCGCGTGACGCCGATGCCCGCGCCAAAGGTGTCACGGCGGTGCCGACCTTTCTGATTGCGCAGCAATATGTGGTCTCGGGCGCGCAATCGCCCGAGGTTTGGGGCAATATCATTGACGAGCTGCTGGACCAGATCAAGGCGGTCGAGGCCTAGGGCGCAACGGCTCTGGACCTTATGCGGTGAAAGATGCGAAGAGGGCTGCAACGCGGCCCCCTTTTTCGTGGAAAGACCAAAGCAATGGCGATCACAAAATCCCTCTCGCGTGGTGAGTTTATCGCCCTTGTCGCAGCACTTTTCGCCACCATTGCGCTGTCGATTGACGCCATGCTGCCCGCCCTGCCCCAGATTGCGGCGCAGCTTTCGCCAGATGCCCCCAATCGCGCGCAATTGGTGATCACCAGCTTTGTCTTTGGCATGGGGCTTGGCACGCTGTTCACCGGCCCGCTTTCTGACAGCTTTGGCCGCAAGCCAGTGATTATCGCAGGCTCGGTGCTTTATATCCTGTCGTCCATAGCCGCCTATTTCTCGCAATCCCTGGAATGGCTGCTGATTGCACGGGTGTTTATGGGGGTTGGAGCCGCAGGCCCGCGCACCGCCGCCACAGCACTTGTGCGCGACCTTTTCCAAGGCCGCGCCATGGCCGAGGTGATGAGCTTTGTGATGATGGTCTTTATGCTGGTGCCTGCTGTGGCGCCGCTGATGGGCCAAGCGGTGATGGCAGTTGCCGATTGGAAGGCGATTTTCCTCGTCTATATTCTGTTTTGTCTGGTCACCACGCTGTGGCTGGGGCTGCGCCAACCCGAAACCCTGCCGCCAGAGGCGCGCCGCAAGCTGAACCTTGCCAATCTGCTTGCCGCCACGCGCGAGCTGTTTTCGCACCGCATCGTGGTGATCTCGATCCTGATGCAAACCCTGACGCAGGCCGCACTTTTTGCCACGCTGTCGTCAATGCAAGGGATTTTCGAGCAGCGCTTTGACCGCGCCGAAAGCTTTCCCTTGTGGTTCACGGTGATCGCGTTGTTTTCAGCCTTGGGCAATGTGATCAACGCCAAAACCGTGGTGCGCTATGGCATGCGGCGGCTGATCTGGCTGGGCTATATGGTGTTGGTGGTGTTTACCGCCGCGCTGATGCTGGCCAAGCTGCTGGGGATCTTGCCCGAAAACCTGGCCTTTGCGATGCATCTGATCTGGACGATCATGGTCTTTGGCGCGATGGGGCTGCAAATGGGCAATCTGAACGCGCTGGCGATGGAGCCTGTGGGCCATATCGCAGGGCTTGCGGCCTCGGTCAGCTCGGCGATCTCGACGGTGGCTTCGGTGGCGCTGGCGATCCCGGTGGGGCTTGCCTTTGACGGCAGCGAGATCCCCTTGATGCTGGGCGTGCTGGGCTTTAACGCCGCAGCGCTTTTGGTGTTTCGCTTTGATAACGGGCGGTAAAGCCACCTAGGCCTTCGGCTTTACCACCTTTTCAGCCAGATCGCGGGCAATGGCAAAGGCGCCCTTGATCCGCTCGGCTTCGGTTTTCATCTCGCCCATCAGCACGATCTTGTTGCCCGAGATTTTCGCCGCTGGCCCCTGCGCCTTCATGAATTCCACAAGCCCCGCCGGATTGGCGAATTTGTCGTTGTGAAACTGCACCGTCGCCCCCTTAACCCCGGCATCAATCCGCGAAATGCCTGCGCGTTTGCACATGGATTTGATCCGCACGATCAACATCAGCGTGTTGACCTCGCGCGGGATCGGGCCAAAACGGTCGATCAGCTCGGCGGCAAAGCCTTCTAGTTCAACCTTGGTCGCAAGCCCCGACAAGCGCCGATACAGCCCCAAGCGGATGTCCAGATCGGGGATATAGCCTTCGGGGATCATCACCGGCACGCCCAGATTGATCTGCGGCGACCATTGGTCATCGACGGCAGACAGCCCCTCGAGTTCGCCCGATTTGATCTTGGCAATCGTCTCTTCCAGCATCGCCTGATACAGCTCATAGCCAACTTCCTTGATATGGCCCGACTGCTCTTCGCCTAGCAAATTGCCCGCGCCGCGCAGATCCAGATCGTGGCTAGCAAGGTTGAACCCCGCGCCCAGACTGTCAAGCGAGGCCATCAGCCGCAGCCGTTTGGTGGCCTGCGGTGTCAGCGGGCTGCGCGCCTTGGTGGTCAAGAAACAATAGGCGCGGGTTTTGGCGCGCCCCACACGGCCCCTAATCTGGTAAAGCTGCGACAGCCCGAACATATCGGCGCGGTGCACGATCATCGTGTTGGCGGTTGGAATATCAAGCCCCGACTCGACGATCGAGGTCGCCACCAGAACGTCATATTTGCCGTCGTAGAACTGGTTCATGCGGTCATCCAGATCGCCCGCGGCAAGCTGGCCATGCGCGATGACATAGCTGACTTCGGGGACATGGGTTTTCAGGAAATCTTCGATCTCGTGCAGATCAGAGATCCGCGGCACCACATAAAAGCTTTGGCCGCCGCGGAAATGTTCGCGCAGCAAAGCCTCGCGGATGGTGATGGTATCAAATTCACTGACATAGGTGCGGATCGCCAGACGGTCGACCGGCGGCGTGGCGATGATCGACAGATCGCGCACCCCGGTCAGGCTAAGTTGCAGCGTGCGCGGGATCGGCGTTGCGGTCAGGGTCAGCACATGGATTTCGGCGCGCATTTCCTTCAGCCGTTCCTTATGACCGACGCCAAAATGCTGCTCTTCGTCGATCACCAAAAGCCCAAGGTTCTTGAACTTCACGCCCTTGGCCAGCAGCGCATGGGTGCCCACCACAATATCAACCGTGCCGTCAGTCAACCCCGCCCGCGTGGCATTGGCATCCTTGGTCGAGACAAAGCGTGACAAGGGCCGCACGATGATCGGAAAGCCGCGAAAACGCTCGACAAAGCTGCGAAAATGCTGCCGCGCCAGCAAGGTCGTGGGCGCAATGATCGCCACCTGCATGCCCGCCATAGCCGCCACAAAGGCCGCGCGCATCGCCACCTCGGTCTTGCCAAAGCCAACATCGCCGACAACCAGCCGGTCCATCGGGCTGCCCTTTTCCAGATCGGCCACCACATCGGCAATCGCCGACAGCTGATCTTCGGTTTCGGTATAGGGGAAACGCGCGGCAAAGGCCTCCCAGATGCTATGCGGCGCTTCCAGGATCGGGGCATGGCGCAGCGCGCGCTCGGCCGCGATCCGCATCAGCTTGTCGGCAATCTCGCGGATGCGCTGCTTTAGCTTGGCCTTCTTGGCCTGCCATGCACCGCCGCCCAGACGGTCAAGCAGACCTTCCTCGTGGCCATAGCGCGACAGCAGTTCGATGTTTTCCACCGGCAGATAAAGCTTCGCGTTTTCAGCATATTCCAAGGCGACACAGGCATGCGGCGCGCCCAAGGCGGTGATGGTTTCCAGCCCCAGATAGCGCCCGACCCCATGTTCGACATGCACCACCAAATCGCCCACCGACAGCGTGTCGACTTCGCGCAAAAAGTTATCAGCCTTGCGCTTGCGGCGGGGTTTGGCAACCAAGCGGTCGCCCAGCACATCTTGTTCCGAGATCACGGCAAGCTTGGGCGCGGTAAAGCCGGCCTCTAAGGGCCAGATGATCAGATAAAGCCCTTTGTCAGCAACCTCGCGAAAGTCTTTGATCTCTTTGGTAATTGCCAGATCTTGATCTGTCAGCAACCCGCGCAGACGTTCGCGCGCGCCTTCGGACCATGACGCAATCACCACAGCGCGATCTTTAGACAGCGCTTGAATATGATCCTTTAGCGCGCTGAAAAGATTTACATTTTCCTGTTGGCGTTCGGGGGCGAAACTGCGCCCGATCCGGCCCTGTGCGTCCAGAACCCCCGGCCCGGGGGCTTGGGCAAGTGCTGAGAATTGCACCACGCGGTGGCCAGCGGTTGCCTGCTCCCAAGCCGCATCGTCCAGATATAAAAGCCCCGGCGCGCAGGGTTTATAGACCGAATCCAGCCGCCCCTTGGCTTGCATCGCCTCGCGGCGGGCGTCGTATTGATCCTCGATCCCCTCCCAGCGCGCCAGTCTTGCGGCGGTGATCTGATCATCCAGCATCACGCTGGCTGCGGGCAGATAGTCAAAGATCGTCTCAAGCGCCGAGTGAAAGAACGGCAGCCAATGCTCCATCCCCTGATGCCTGCGCCCAGCCGAGACCGCCTCGTAAAGCGGATCCTCGGACCCGCCTGCGCCAAATTCAACGCGGTAGTTCTGGCGAAACCGGCTGATCGCGGCCTCGTCCAAGATCACCTCTGACATCGGCGCGAATTCGACCGATTTCAGCTTTTCCGTGGTGCGCTGGCTGACAGGATCAAAGCGGCGCGCGCCGTCCAGCACATCGCCAAAGAAATCAAGCCGCACCGGGCCGGTGTTGCCCGGCGGAAAGATATCGACAATGCCGCCACGAATGGCGAAATCCCCCGGTTCTGCCACGGTCGAGACTGGCGAGAACCCCATGCGCGCCAAAAATCCCTTCAGCTGCGCCTCATCCACCCGCTCGCCCACCTGCGCCACAAACGAGGCCCCGCGCATCACCGCGCGCGCAGGCAAACGCTGGCTGGCGGCGTTTAGCGTCGTCAGCACCACAAAGCTGCCCGACAGCCCCGAAACCAGCGCCGCCAAGGTCGACATGCGCTGCGACAACAGCTCGGGGTTGGGCGAGACGCGGTCATAGGGCAAGCAATCCCAAGCCGGCAGTTCCAGCACCACCAGCTCTGGCGCGATTACGCTTAACGCCGCGCGCATCGCCTCCATACGTTTGTCGTCGCGCGCGATGTGCAAAACCTGGCCCCCGCGCCGCGCCTCGCGTGCCAAAAGCTCTGCGTCCCAGCCCTCGGGGGCGCCGCCAAGAAGAATCCGCTCTGCCTGTGCCATTCTAACCCAATGCGCCGATGTGAAGGTTCTGATACATCCCGAACATCGAGGTTACAAATATAGACACCATTCCAAGCAGTTGCGTGGCCAAGCGGTGGCGCGACAGGCGGTGATGCAGCGCCTCTCCGGTTGCATCGTCCGCCGCAATCAAGCGTGCTGTACGCAGGGAAAGACCCGCAAGTGCCACCATCGGCAGCACCAAAAGCGAGACCGCTTGCGCAAATTCCATGCCATAGACCACCGACAGTAGCCCCAAAGTGGTCAGGGCAAAGCACAAAAACGCCACCATCAAAATGCCCGAGGTTTCGGCAATATAGATCAGCCGCCCCGCCTGAACCCGCGCCACAATTTCCAGATCGTGCTGCAAGTCACCGCCTTGGCGCCGCGCGCGCAAGACCATGTCAAAGGGCACACCAATCACCCAATGGCTGGCGCTTGACCACATCACCGCCAGCATAATCCAGTACCAAAGGTTGGAAAATGACCGCAGATCAATCAATTCGACAACAATCTGATACAAATTCACAGCCAAATCACTCCTGCCGCTGTCCTCTGCGCGTTTGAAGGCTTGAGACGCGCGCTATTCCATGGCAGGCAGAGACCAAGATCGCAAGCCCCTTTGCCAAGAGTGGAACCTCCCATGCGCCCGATTTCAGCTCCGACCCCGATCAACCGCTTTCGGCGTTTGCGCCAATCTGCGGCCCTGCGCGCCTTGGTGCAGGAAAACACCCTGACGGTGGACGATTTGATCTGGCCGGTGTTTGTGCGCGACGGCGAAGGCATTTGCGAACCCATCGCCTCGATGCCCGGCGTCAACCGGTTGTCGGTCGATATGGTGGTCAAGGCCGCAGCCGAGGCGCAGGCGCTTGGGATCCCGGCGATCTGTCTGTTTCCCTATACGGATCCGTCGCTTAAGACCGAAGCCTGCGAAGAGGCCTGGAACCCGGACAACCTTGCCAACCGCGCCATTCGCGCCATTAAGGCCGCGGTGCCCGAGATTGCGATCATGACAGATGTCGCCCTTGACCCCTATAACAGCAATGGTCACGACGGTCTGGTGCGCGATGGCGTGATCTTGAACGATGAGACCGTCGAGGCATTGGTGCGCATGGCCGTGGTGCAGGCCGAGGCGGGGGCCGATATCATCGGACCCTCTGATATGATGGATGGCCGTATCGGCGCCATTCGCCGCGCGCTTGAGGCCGCAGGTCACACAGATGTGACGATCATGTCCTATTCGGCCAAATACGCCAGCGCCTTTTACGGCCCCTTCCGTGATGCTGTGGGGGCAAGTGGCGCGCTGAAGGGCGATAAGAAAACCTATCAGATGAACCCCGCCAATTCCGACGAGGCGCTGCGCCTGATCGAACGCGATCTGCAAGAAGGCGCGGATATGGTAATGGTCAAGCCCGGCATGCCCTATCTGGATATTTGCCGCCGTGTCAAAGACACCTTTGGCGCGCCGACCTTTGCCTATCAGGTTTCGGGCGAATATGCGATGATCGTAGGGGCGGCGCAAAACGGCTGGATTGACGGCGACAAGGCGATGCTGGAAAGCCTGATGGCGTTCAAACGGGCGGGCTGTGACGGTATTCTGACCTATTTCGCACCGCGTGTGGCCAAAATGTTGGCCAAAGCCTAAGCAAGGCTTTGCCAAACCCGCGCAAGCATAATGACAAAGTCACAGCTTGTGGCTATAGTTGTAATAATAGGGTCGCAGAACCCCTCCAGAGGCAAAAGGGCATAAAATGGCACAGCTTTCACGACGCGGCTTTCTTGTGGGCACGGGATCGGCGGCTTTGTTGGCGGGCTGTCAACAGACCGTGATCGGCAATGGCGTAGGCTCGCGCGGTGGGGCGCAGATTGATGCCCGCGTGCAAGCAACGCAGAATTTTCTCTATAGCAGCTATCCCGGCACCCGCGAACTGGCGGCAAAGGCCCGTGGCATCTTGTATATGCCCTTGGTAACCGAGGCCGGATTTGGCTTTGGCGGCGCTTATGGTCGCGGCGCTTTGCTGATCAATGGCGTGACGGTGGATTATTATTCTGCGGCCAAGGCCAGCATTGGCTTTCAAATCGGCGCGCAGCAATATGCCCATGCGCTGTTCTTCATGACCGATCAGTCGTTGCAAGACTTCCGCCGCGCGCCAGGCTGGAACGCCAGCGCCGATATCCGCTACGCCACACCGGGCGATGGCGGCTCGCTGGGTAAGGAAACCACAGAACTTGATTCCGTGATCGCCTTTGTCTTTGGCCAGCAAGGCCTGATGGTTGGGGCCACGCTGGCTGGCGTCAAATACAGCCGCATCATCCCATAAATTTTTCGGTAAGGCATTGTGATCAATGCCTTACCGCACCTTTCGCAGATCTTACTTTAACCGGCGGATCAAGCTGGAGGTATCGTTGCGATTGCCCCCCATCAGCTGCACATCCTTATAGAACTGATCGACCAGCGCGGTGACAGGCAGCTGCGCGCCGATAACATCTGCGGTTTCCAGACAGATCTTCAGATCCTTGCGCATCCAATCCACCGCAAAGCCAAAGTCGAACTGATCGGCCAGCATGGTTTTATGACGGTTCGCCATCTGCCACGAGCCCGCAGCGCCTTGGCTGATCACCTCGACCACCGCCTCGCCGTCCAGACCGGCTTTTTGACCAAAGGCCATCGCCTCGGCCAGACCCTGCACCAAGCCTGCGATGCAGATCTGGTTCATCATCTTGGCAAGCTGTCCAGCACCGCTGTCGCCCAAACGGCGGCAAATGCGCGCATAGGCCGCCATGATAGGTTCAACTGCCGCATAAGAGGCCAAAGCCCCGCCGCACATGATCGACAGCACGCCGTTTTCGGCCCCCGCCTGCCCGCCTGAAACCGGCGCATCGACAAAGCCAAGCCCGGCTTGCACAGCAATCGCTTCCAGCTCGCGGGTGACCGTGGCCGAAACCGTGGTGTGATCGACAAAGATCGCGCCCTTGGCCATGCCCGCAAAGGCACCGTCTGCGCCTAAGCAAATCGCGCGCAGATCGTCGTCATTGCCAACGCAGGCAAGCACCACATCGGCACCCATGGCAGCTTCGCGCGGGGTGGCCGCCGCAGCGCCACCGTGTTTTTGAACCCACAGCTCCGCCTTGGCGGCACTACGGTTATAGACCACAACCTCGTGGCCCTTGGCGGCCAAATGCCCCGCCATTGGAAACCCCATAACGCCTAGCCCCAAAAACGCTAGTTTTGCCATTGCTTTGCCTCCCTGCATTGCCCAATTTCTGGGTTTGGACTAGGAAGGCATTCGACCCCTGTCGTCAAGGACTCTCCTGATGTTGATTGCCTATCGCTGGCTCTTGCGTGTTTTTACTGGTTTGATAGTGCTTGGCCTGATGGCAGGCGCGCTTGGGTATTATGTGCTGTCGCGCTCCTTGCCCGATTATAACGAAAGCTTTCGCCTAAGCAGCATTAGCGGCCCTGTCGAGATCGTGCGCAACAATGCCAATGTGCCGCATATTTTTGGCAACACCGATGCAGATGTCTATTACGCTTTGGGCTTTGTGCATGCACAAGATCGGCTGTGGCAGATGACGATGCTGCGGCGTACGGTCCAAGGCCGGCTGTCAGAGATTTTCGGGCCGCGCACCGCCAAAATTGACGAGCTGGTGCGGCGGCTTGATCTCTATACGCTGGCGCAGCAATCGGTGGCAGCACAAGACGGGCCCACCACCACCGCGCTGAACGCCTATGCTGCGGGGGTGAATGCTTGGATCACCCAAGTGAATTTGGGCGCGCGTGGGCGTGGCGCGCCCGAGTTCTTCTTTTTCTCGAACGAAATCGCAGCCTGGTCGCCTGCCGACAGCATCGCGATCATGAAGTTGATGGCGCTGCAAATGTCCTCTCAGCTAGAGGACGAGGTGCTGCGCGCGCAAATGTCGCTGATTTTGCCAAGCGCACGGCTGTCGGATATTCTGCCCGATGATCCGGGCCAGCCGGTGGCAGCCCTGCCCGATTACGCGCAGCTGATGCCCTCGGCCTATCCTACGGCGGCAAAGACCCAATTGGCCTATATCGACGCGCCGCTGTCGCCGTTTCACAGCCGCGACTTTGCCGGAGCCTCGAACGCTTGGGCGGCGATGCCAAATAAGGCCGCCGCAGGGGGCAGTCTTTTGGCCAATGATCCGCACTTAGAGCTGACCGCGCCGTCGATCTGGTATCTGGCACGCTTGCAACTGCGCTCGGGTGGCGTGATTGGCGGCACCATTCCGGGCATGCCCTTGGTGCTGGTGGGGCGGTCGGAAAAGCTGGGCTGGGGGCTGACCACCGCCTATGTTGATGACCAAGATCTGGTGATGGAAAAGCTGAACCCCGACAACTCCGAGCAATATCTCACCCCCGAAGGGCCCAAGCCCTTTACCTCGCGCCAATCCATCCTCAACATTAAGGGCCAAGCGCCGGTTACGCTGACGCTGCGCTGGTCGCAAAGCGGGCCGATCTTGCCGGGCACGCATTATGATCTGGCATCGGTCACGCCCGCCGGAGCGGTCGCAGCGCTGCAATGGACGGGGCTGAGTGCCACAGACACCTCTATGACGGCAGCACTGCGGCTGATGTCTGCGGGCTCGGTGACGCAAGCGATTTCGGCGGGGCGGCTCTTTGTGGCGCCTGCGCAGAACCTGATGCTGGTCGATGCAGATGGCATTGGGCTGCAAACGGTCGGCGCTGTGCCGTTGCGCGATGCACGCCACAGCACCCAAGGCCGGATGCCGGCGGCGGGCTGGCAGGGAAACAACCGCTGGCTGGGGGTCGAGCCCTATGCCAGCAATCCCAGCTTTATAAACCCCACTTCGGGGCTTTTGGGCAATACCAACAACCGCACCGTCGATCGCCCTTTTCCTGCTCATGTCAGCTTTAACTGGGGCGATACCCAGCGCATTCAACGCTGGCTGACGCTGATGAAATCGCGCCAGGTCCATACCCGCGACAGCTTTATCGAAGCACAGCTTGACACCGTCTCGCCCACCGCGCGCACGCTTTTGCCGCTGATCGGCGCGGATCTGTGGTTCACGGGCGAGGCCGCCGCCGAGGGCACGCCCGAACGCTTGCGGCAAAAGGCGCTGACACTGATGGCGGCTTGGAACGGCGAGATGAACGAACATCTGCCCGAACCGCTGATCGCCGAGGCTTGGCTGCGCGCCTTGCAAGACCGGCTGATCCGTGACGAAATCGGCCCTCTGGCCGATAAATTCACCCATCCCGACCCGGTGTTCATCGAGCGGGTCTACCGCAACACTGATGGCGCTGGGGTCTGGTGCGATGTGGTGCAATCGGCGGTGGTCGAGACCTGCTCTGAAATTGCGCGCCAAGCGTTGGATGACGCGCTTTTGCAGCTGCGCGAAAGCTATGGCGGCAGCATAGAAAGCTGGCGTTGGGGCGATGTGCATCAGGCCACGCACGACCATCCGGTCTTGGGGCAAGTGCCGATCCTGCGCTATTTCGTCGACATTCACCAATCCACCTCGGGCGGCGACAGCACGCTGCTGCGCGGTCGCACCAAGGGCAAGGGGCCAAACCCCTATCAAAACGTGCATGCGGGCGGCTATCGCGGCGTATATGACTTTGCTGACCCCGATTCCTCGGTGTTCATTCAGGCTACGGGGCAATCGGGCCATCCGCTTTCGGCCTATTACGATGATCTGTCCGATTTATGGCGGCGCGGCGAATATATCCCGATGTCGCTTGACCCAGCCCTTGCGCGTGCGGGTGCCGTGGGCATCACCCATCTGACACCCGAGGCGGCTACCGCGCCCTAAAGATCGCGGTAGCGCTTTTCTTGTCGTGCGGTCCATAGCACCTGCATCTGCCAGCCGGTCTCGGTCTGGGTTTCTTGCAGCACCACGCCCGCACCATGCAGCCAAGCGTGACGCTTGCCCTCGGCAAAGCCTAGATCAAAGACGCGCTCGGATTTCTCTTCCTCGAAGGCGCCCGAGATATGGTCAAGCAAAGCCGCCATCCCCTCGCCCGTCACGGCCGAAAGCGCCAAGACATCTTCGCGGTTGGCAGCCTGTGCCAGCAGAGAATCGCGCTGGCTGGCATCGACAAGATCAAGCTTGTTCCACACCTCGAGCAAGGGCACGTTCTTGCGCACCCCCAGAGAGGCCAGAATATCATTCACATCCGCCGCCTGCTCGGCTGTCTCGGGATTGCTGATGTCGCGCACATGCAAGATCAGATCGGCTTCCAGCACCTCTTCCAAGGTCGCGCGGAACGAAGCCACCAACTGCGTCGGCAGATCCGAGATAAAGCCAACCGTATCCGAGGCGATAATCTTGCGCCCCGTCGGCAGCTCGATCGCGCGCATGGTTGGATCAAGCGTGGCAAAGAGCATGTCTTTGACCAGCACCTCTGCCCCCGTCATCCGGTTGAACAGCGTCGATTTGCCGGCGTTGGTATAGCCCACCAGCGCCACCAGCGGAAACGGCACCTTACGGCGCGAGGCGCGATGCAGCTCGCGGGTTTTGACCACCCGTTCCAGCTGCCGTTTCAGCCGGATCACCTGATCATCAATCGCACGGCGGTCGGATTCGATCTGTGTCTCGCCGGGGCCACCAACAAAGCCAAAGCCGCCACGCTGACGCTCTAGGTGGGTCCAGGCCCGCACCAGCCTTGTACGTTGGTACGAAAGCGCCGCAAGTTCTACCTGCAACACGCCTTCCCGGGTGCGCGCGCGGTCGGCGAAAATCTCTAGGATTAGGCCGGTGCGGTCTAAAAGTTTGACACCCCATTCTTTCTCCAGATTGCGCTGCTGAATAGGCGAGACAATGCTATCAACCAAAACCAGATCGATCTCATCCGCGTGAAAGCGGGTCTTCAGTTCTTCGACCTTACCCGATCCAAACAACATCCCCGGATGAATCCGCGGCAGCCGCACCACCTCGGCGCCGATCACGTCGATCGCAGGCAAGGCTGCGGCCAGACTGATCGCTTCGGCCAGCCCATGTTCGGGCAAGCGCCGCGTCTTGGCAGATTTCATATCAGGGTGCAAAACATAGGCGCGTGAGGGAACCGCCGCCGTTTCATAGGCATCAAGCCCGCCGTCGTGATACAGCGGTTCGTCGTCTTCCTCGGTCAAATCGTGGTCTATTCTTCGCCCTCGTACAGGTTCACAGGCCCACCGGGCATTATTGTCGAAATCGCGTGCTTATAGACCAACTGAGATTGGCCGTCGCGGCGCAGCAAAACGCAAAAGTTATCGAACCATGTAATCACGCCCTGCAACTTTACCCCGTTGATCAAAAAGATCGTCACCGGAACCTTTGATTTCCGCACGTGGTTCAGAAAGGCATCTTGTAAATTTTGTTTGTCGGCGGCCATTTTTTCTTGTCCTTATTGCCTTAAAGTTCAGCAACACCTCAGTGAAGCGCTGCAAAAGCCACTATGTCGTGCAGTTTAGCGACTTTCCAGCCTAAAATTACCAATCGTACCGCAGAACCTGCAAGGGCCTGCGGCAAGGTGTCTTTTAAGACCCAATTTAAACGCCCGCCTCTTCATCGGCTTGCAACGCGCCCTTGCCCGAGCCCACCACGCCAAGTGATTTTAATTTGCGATGCAAGGCCGAGCGTTCCATGCCGACAAAACTCGCCGTGCGGCTGATATTGCCGCCAAAGCGGTTGATCTGGGTCAGCAGATATTCGCGTTCAAATACCTCGCGCGCCTCACGCAGCGGCAAGGTTGCCATCGCGCCGCCCAGCACCATGCGGCCCTCGGCTTCGGCTGCGGGCTCTTGGCCGGGCAATTCGCGTGCATCAATCTCACCGCTGCCATCGCCCAAGATCAGCACACGCTCAATCACATTGCGCAGCTGGCGGATGTTGCCCGGCCATTGCATGGTCTGCAAAAGCGCCTCGGCATCGGCAGTAAGACTGCGCATCGGCAGGCCTTGCGAGTGATGGAACATCTCGACAAAAGCCTTTGTAAGTTCTGGAATATCTTCACGCCGCTCGGCCAAAGACGGCACCGCAATCGGCACCACGTTCAGCCGATCATACAGCTCTTGCCGGAACCGCCCGGCGGCAATTTCGGCGCGCAGATCGCGGCTGGTCGAAGAGATCACCCGCAGATCGACCCGCACCTTGTCGCTGCCGCCGACACGGGTGAACTGAGGGTCGGTCAACACGCGCAGAATTTTGGATTGGGTGCCAAGCGGCATCTCTGCCACCTCGTCAAAGTAGACAACGCCGCCATGGGCTTGTTCTAAAAGACCTTTTTCAACGCCCCGCTCGTTGGTCTCACGGCCGAACAGCACCTCTTCCATATGGTCAGCATCTACCGTTGCCGAAGAGACCGAGACAAATGGCGCCGAGGCACGGCCAGAATTGCTGTGAATAAAGCGCGCAGCCATTTCTTTTCCGGCCCCCGCAGGGCCCGTCAGCATCACCCGACCGTTCGATTTGGTAACCTTTTCCAGCTGCGCCTTCAGGCCGCGAAAGGCGTGGCTGCTGCCGATCATCTCGGCCGCCACCGTGTCACGCCGCCGCAGATTTGCATTCTCGCGCCGCAAACGCGAGGTCTCCATCGCGCGAGTAACAACCACCATCAACTGATCGATATTAAAAGGTTTTTCGATAAAGTCATAGGCGCCTTGCTTGATTGCGGCGACCGCGATTTCAATATTGCCATGCCCCGAGATAATCACAACCGGAATGTCAGGATTGTCGCGCTTGACGGTTTTGAGAATGTCGATGCCATCCATCCGGCTGTCTTTCAGCCAGATATCAAGGATCATAAGGCTTGGGGCCTCGGCGTTGATTTCGGCCATGCATTCGTCAGAATTTGAAGCCAGTCGAATGACATAGCCCTCGTCCTTCAGAATATCGCCGATCAATTCGCGGATATCTTTTTCATCATCAACGATCAGAATGTTGGTCATCATTCCTCCTAACTTGTCACGGTGGTGGCGCGGCTGCGCTTGCGAGGGGTAAGGGGCAGACGGATCACCGCCATCGCCCCGAAATGTAGGGTGTCTTCAAAGGCAGGAGCGTCTTCAAGTGTCAGCGTACCGCCATGTTCTTCAACGATTTTCTTCACAATTGGCAGGCCAAGGCCCGTGCCTTTTTCGCGGGTGGTGACATAGGGTTCGAACAGACGCGCGCGGTCTGGTGGCAGCCCAATACCGTTGTCCATAATCCGAACCACCGCAAAGCTATCTTCAACCGCTAGGCTTATGCGAATTTCAGGCAACACGCCAGTAACTTCGCCTTTTTCTATCAGAGTTTCAGTGGCTTCGCCTGCATTCTTAATCAAGTTTGTTAAGGCTTGCCCGATCATGGTGGCATCCAATTCCAGCAAAATCGGGCCTTCAGCAAGCTGGCGACGAAATTTGACATTGGGCTGACCGTTTTCTTGCAACATCACAGCCGCGCGCAGCAGCGCCACAAGATCGGTTTCGCGCCGATCAGGTTCGGGCATGCGGGCGAACTTAGAGAACTCATCAACAATCCGCCGCAAGTCATTGGTTTGACGCACAATAACCTCGGTGTATTGCGCAAGATCTTCGGGCTCTTTCACCTGCGAGCGGAACTTGCGATTGATCCGTTCGGCGGACAGCTGGATCGGCGTCAGCGGGTTCTTGATTTCATGCGCGATGCGACGGGCCACATCGCCCCAAGCGGCCATGCGTTGCGCAGACACAAGGTCGGTCACATCGTCAAAGGCCACCACATAGCCCTCCAGACGATCATCGCTGCGCCTTGCGCTCATCCGAACCAGCAGGCTTTCAAGCTTGCCCTTGCGGGTCAGCCGGACCTCTTCTTGCACCGCATGACCACCGCCCTCGCGCAGACGCTCGAACAGGGGCGCGAATTCTGGCACAGCGGTTATAAGCGATAAGTCATTGGCATGACTGCTAAACTCTAGCAAACTCTGCGCGGCGCGATTGGCAAAATCAATTTGACCGTTCGAATCCAAACCGATCACGCCTGCGGTGATGTTGCTTAAAACCGAGTCAAACAGTCGCCGGCGCTGTTCGGTCTGCTGATGGGTGTCGATCAAGGCGTCGCGCTGGCCCTTCAGCTCATGCGTCATCTGGTTGAAGGTGCGCGACAGCGTGGCGATCTCGTCGTCGCCCTCTTCTTCAATCACCTGCACATCCAAATTTCCATTGCCAATCTCGGCCGCCGCTGCCGCCAAGCGCCCCACCGGACGGCTGAGTCTTTCGGCAAACCACAGGCCAAGCCAAACCGCCGCCAGCACCAAAATCAGTGCAAAACCAAGGTACAAGAGCCCAAAGTTAAACAAAACCGATCCGCGCGTCGATTCAAGCTGTTGATAAAGCCGCACGGTTTCCTTGGTCTCATCCAGCAGCGACAAAATCCGGCCATCGACCTTACGCGAGACATAAAGATAGCGGTCAGCAAAGGCGTCCAGATGCACCAGCGCGCGAAACTCGTCATTGGGCCAATCTTGAATGACCACCACCTCGCCCGCCTTCGAGCGCGTCAGTTGGTCAGAAGAAAGCGGCTCAAAATCAAATAGATAAGACCTCTCGCCCCGGGTTTTCAGGCTGCCTGTGCCATCGACCAGAAACACCTCTTTCATGCCCCGCTGAATAGCTGCTTGGCCTTGGGTCAGGATCGGGCGCACCTGATCGTCTACCAAGAAAAAGCTCTTTTGTTTGGCGATGTTCAGATAGGCTGCCAGCGAATTGGCATCATCGGTCAGAGCTTTGGTTTGCTCGTCTTCATAGGCTTGGGCGGCGTTCAGCGAGGCGCCGACCACATTGCGCACGCGTTCGGAAAACCAGCCCTCAAGCCCGATGTTCACCGTCAGCACTGCGAAAACTGCGACAAGAATTGTCGGCACCAAGGCAACAAAGGCGAAGACCCCCGTCAAGCGCAGGTGCAGTGCCGAGCCCGCCGATTGCCGCCGCCTATCGCTGATCATCCGCATCACCCGCGCCAGCACAAGCGAGGCGACGAGCAGCACATAGATCAGATCGGCCAGAAAAATCAGCCGCAAATATTGCGAGCCGGCCCCCAGATTAAACGGACCCAAGGCCAAAAAGGTGATCGCAACCAGCATCGGGCCAAGGAAGACCAGTGCAAAGGTCAGTCCGGTTTGCACACGCCGCTGCCGGCGCAACCGCGTTAACCGAAGCCAAGTCCTGCTTGTCGCTGTGCTGCGCACCATTCCACCACATTCTTGCCCAAGGCCCTTGCCCCGCGCTCTGCCCCCGGCTTTTGCGCGCGTTACGCAGAAGACACATCGGTTGTGGCGGTTTTACATCAGTTTGCGACGCCGTGTCACCTGAATATCGAGGTCTGTGATCTTCTTACGCAAGGTATTGCGGTTGATGCCAAGCAAATCAGCACATTTTGCTTGATTACCGCCGGTGGCATCCAAAGCGATCTCGATCAAAGGCACCTCGATTTCATGCAAAATCCGGTCATAGACCCCCGCAGGAGGCAGTTGGCCCGCATGCAAATCGAAATAGCGTTGCAAATGGCGTGCAACTGAAGCCGAGAGCTTTTCGCCTTCAATCGCACCACCACGCGTGGCAATCGGGCTTTGTGCCGAACCAAGCGCCACCTCTAGCTCGGCCTTGCTGATCTCGGCTTCGCTGGCGGTGACGATAAGGCGTTTCAGAATATTTTCCAACTGGCGCACATTTCCCGGCCAAGGATAGGCGCGCACCATCGCCATGGCCTCGGGCGATAGGCGGCGCTGCACGCCCTGCTCGCGCTCGCCACGCAGCAGGAAATGTTCGGCCAAAAGCGGAATGTCTTCGACCCTTTCGCGCAAGGCAGGCACCGCAAGCGTCACCCCGCCCAGCCGGTAGAACAGATCCTTGCGAAAGCGCCCTGCCTCCATCTTGGCGGCCAGATCGACCTGAGAGGTCGACATCACCCGCGGCGCGTGGTCGCCCATCACATCCAGCATCCGCACCAGACGGGCTTGGGCGTCTTCGTCAAAGTCTGAAACCTCGTCAAACACCAGACTGCCGCCCTTGGCCCGCGCCAAAAGCGTCGAAATCCCGTCGACACCGGCCAGATCAGAGGCCTGCGCTGTGACAAAGGGCTGGCCGCGCCGATCCGAAAAGTCATGCACCGCGCGCGCGATCAGCGATTTGCCGGTGCCGCTTTCACCGGCGATCAGCACCGGCAGATCGGCGTTCATCACCCGGGCGACCAGCCGGTAAAGCGCTTGCATCGCGGGGGTGCGCCCGACCAAGGGCAGATCTTCGCCGCCCTGACGCGGGGTTATCGCAGCTGGCTTGGCGGCATGGCGTTTGATATCCAAAGCCCGCGCCGAGCGTTTCATCAGATCGGGCAGATCAAAGGGCTTTGGCAGATAGTCAAAGGCCTCGGCCTCGGCAGCCTGAATAGCTGTCATGATGGTGTTTTGCGCCGAAATCACGATCACCGGCAAACCGGGGCGCAACTTGGCGATTTGCGGCAGCATCTGCAAGCCATTGCCATCGGGCATGATCACATCCGAGATCACCAGATCGCCTTTGCCCTCTTCCACCCAGCGCATCAAGGTCATCAGGCTTGAGGTCGCATGCACCTTGCAGCCCGCGCGCGTCAGCGCTTGGGTCAAAACCGTGCGAATGGTGCGATCGTCGTCGGCGACAAGAATAGTGCCGTCCATTACAGCTGCTCCTCGGATAGCCCGCGTGGGGCAAGGGGTAGGGAAATGCGAAACACGGTGCGGCCGGGCACGGAATCAACCGAGATCCAGCCGTCGTGGTCCGAGATAATCTTGGACACCAGCGCAAGGCCAAGTCCGGTGCCGTTTTCACGCCCCGAGACGAAGGGCTCGAAGATATCGGCAGCGATGTCGGGCGGAATGCCCGGGCCGTTGTCGATGATTTCAACTTGCAGCGGCAGGGTGGCGGCGGTGCCATCTTTGCGCAAACGCCGCAGAGAATGGTCGTAAAATGTGCGCAGCCGGATCTGGCCGCCGCCTGGCCCCGCGGCCTCGGAGGCATTTTTCAGCAGGTTCAAAAACACCTGCATCAGCTGATCGGGGTCGGCAAAGGTCGGCGGCAGCGAGGGGTCGTAATCTTCGGCAATCTGCATCGCCGCCCCATACCCCACCATCGCCGAGCGGCGGGCGCGGTCCAGCGCATCATGCAGGTTGACCGCCTTGCGCGCAGGTGGGCGCAGGTTGCCAAATTGCTCGACCTGTTCCAGCAGTTTGACGATTCGATGGGTTTCCTCGACGATCAGATCGGTCAGCTCCAGATCTTCGCCCGCAAGCCCCATCGCCAACAGCTGTGCCGCCCCCGAGATACCGGCAAGCGGGTTTTTGATTTCATGTGCCAGCATCTCGGCCATGCCAATCGCCGATTTCGCAGCCGATGTGACATGCATCGCGCGGCCCAACCGGTCGGCAATTTCGCGCGGCGATATCAGCATCAGAATATAGCCGGGATGATCCTGCACGGGGGCAAGTTGCAGCGCGCATTGGACCGGCGCGCGTTCGCCCGTGGTCAGATCGGCCTCCGAGATGAACAAGGGCGAGTCGTGTTGGATCACCCGCGCCAAAGCGTCCTCCATCGGCGCGTCGATCGACAAGCGGTCCAGAAGCGGCTGCCCGATCAGGCTTTTGGCCGAAGCGTTCAGGAAAATCTCGGCCGGCACGTTGACGTCTTGGATCAGGCCTGCGGCATCAATCAGCAGGGCCGGCAGCGGAATCGAGGCCCAGATCGCATCGGCGGAGGGTCGGCTCATGCGGCTACCTCTTGGGCTTGGGCAAAGGTTGCGCGGATCAGGCGGATCACCTGCTCGGGGTCGGTCGACGTCAGGATCGGGTCGCGCTGTGCGGTCAGGCCAGCCTCGTCCAGATACCAGCCCAGATGTTTGCGCGCGACGCGCAGGCCCAAATCACGGCCATAAAAGCCCAAGATCAGCTGGTAATGTTCGACAATCAGATCCGCCAGATCAGCCCCCCTTGGCACAACCGGCGCGGGTGCTGCGAACAGCGCATGGGCAATCTGCGCCAGCCGCCAAGGGGCGCCCTGCGCGCCGCGCCCCAGCATCACCCCATCGGCCCCCGATTGCGCCAAGGCCTGCGCCGCCGTGGCCGCATCAACAATATCGCCATTCGCGATCACCGGCACCGAGACCGCAGCCTTCACCGCCGCAATCGCCGCCCAATTGGCCGAACCTTTGTAAAACTGACAGCGAGTGCGGCCGTGAATGGTGATCATCTGCACGCCAGCGCCTTCGGCCATCGCCGCTATCTGCGGCGCATTCAAGCTCTCGTCATCCCAGCCCAGACGGGTTTTCAGCGTCACCGGCACCTCTACCGCCGCCGCCACCGCCTCGATCAAACGCAGCGCCAGATCGGGTTCCTTCATCAAGGCCGAGCCACAAGCACCATTGCCGCCCGCAGCCGTCACCCGCTTGGCAGGGCAGCCCATATTGATGTCGATGATGCGCGCGCCCTGCCCTTGTAGATAGCGCGCGGCCTCGGCCATCCAATGCGGATCACGCCCGGCCAATTGCACCGAGGTTGCGCCCTCGGCGATGCCCAACTCGGCCCGCGCGCGCGCAAGCGGTTGCGCCCGCATCATATCTTCTGAGGCGACCATTTCCGACACCACCAGCCCCGCGCCAAACCGCGCCACGATCTGCCGAAACGGCAAATCGGTGATTCCCGCCATGGGGGCCAGAATCACCGGTGGGGTCAGTGCGATTTTTCCAAGCATCAGGGTCATCATGGCTCCTTCTGTCCGCGACCATGCGCGCCTTATGGGCAAGCTCCAAGAGGTGGCGGTGAAATATCTGCCACATTTCTATGCAATGCACAATAATTAGGCAAAGATGCTGGATTATCGGGCCAGATTGTCACGAGGCTTGCCGCAGTTTAGACAAGAGAAAAGGAGCCAGCATGAGCATAGCGGCAATCATCACAGCAGCCGGACGCGGCACCCGCGCCGGCGGCGATCTGCCCAAGCAATGGCAGCTTATCGCGGGCGTGCCGGTCTTGGCGCATACTTTGGCAGCATTTGCGGGCTTTCGCACCGTTCTGACCCTCCATCCCGACGACCGCCCGCGTGCCGAGGCTTTGGCGAGTGGCGCGCAGCTGGTCGAAGGCGGCGCGTCGCGCGCGGCCTCGGTGCGCAATGCGCTCGAGGCGCTGGCGGGCCAAGGTATTACCAAGGTGTTGATCCATGACGGCGCGCGCCCCTTTGCCTCGCACGCGTTGATCGCCCGCGTCTTGGCAGCCTTAAACGATGTCCAAGCGGCAGCGCCTGCGCTTGCGGTCACCGATGCGCTTTGGACGGGGGCGGATGGTATGGTCACCGGCACGCGCGATCGCAGCGGGCTTTACCGCGCGCAGACGCCGCAGGGCTTTGACTTTGAGGCGATCCTAAGCGCGCATCGCAGCTTTGACGGCGAGGCCGCCGATGACGTCGAGGTTGCGCGCGCAGCCGGCATCGCGGTAAAGATCGTCGAGGGCTGCGAGCAGAACCTGAAACTGACATTTCCCGGCGATTTCGCGCGGGCCGAAGCTTTTCTGAAAGGACGCTAAATGGATCTGCGCTTGGGCAATGGCTTTGATGTGCATGCGTTTTGCGACGGCGATGGCGTCTGGCTTTGCGGCGTCCAGCTGCCGCATCCGCGCGGGCTGTTGGGCCATTCGGATGCCGATGTCGGCATGCATGCGCTGACCGATGCGATCTATGGCGCGCTGGCCGAGGGCGATATTGGCCAGCATTTCCCGCCCTCTGATCCGCAGTGGAAGGGTGCTGCCAGCCATATCTTTTTGCGCCATGCGATGGAGCGGGTGGCCGCGCGCGGCTTTACCCTAAGCAATTGTGATGTGACCTTGATCTGTGAACGCCCCAAAATCGGCCCGCACAGTGCTGCGATGCGGGCAGCGCTTGCGCAGATCATGGGCGTTGAGGTCGACCGAATTTCTGTCAAAGCCACCACATCCGAGCGGCTGGGCTTTACCGGCCGCGAGGAAGGCATAGCAGCGCTTGCCACCGCCGCTTTGGTGCGCGCATGAGCCGGCTGATTGCGATTTTCTTTGGCGTCGGGCTGATGCGGCCCGCGCCGGGCACTTGGGGGTCTTTGGCGGCGATTTTGCTGGGCCTGTTGGTTGACCGCTATTTGGGCTTTCCAGTGCTGGTTTTGGCGACGCTGGCGGTGACGCTTGCAGGGTTTTGGGCGGTGCGGCGCGAATTGGCGCAAAGGCCCGGCGATGACCCATCGGAATTTGTGATCGACGAGGTGGCAGGCCAATGGCTGGCGCTGTTGTTTTCTGCCGCGGCCTTTTGGGCGCGCGGGCATGAGGGGTTTCTGCCTTGGCCAGCGCCCTTGGCGGCTTTTGCGTTTTTCCGGTTGTTTGACATCTGGAAGCCCTGGCTTGTGGGCCGCGCCGATCGGCGCCACGATGCTGATGGGGTGATGCTGGATGATCTTTGGGCGGGTCTGTTTGCCGGCATTGCCACGGTGATTGCGGCGGCGGCCTATCACATTCCAATGGCTTTGCTGCAATGATCGACTTGGCCCAGCTGTTGCATTTGGCCCGCAGCGCAGGGCTGACCATTGCTTGCGCCGAAAGCTGCACCGGCGGCATGGTGGCGGCCAGCCTGACCGAGGTGGCAGGCGCGTCAGATGTGTTTGACCGCGGCTTTGTCACCTATTCCAATCAGGCCAAGATCGAGATGTTGGGGGTCTTGCCGCAAACCTTGCAGGACTTCGGCGCGGTCTCGGAACAGGTTGCAGCCGAGATGGCCGATGGCGCGCGGGCAAGGGCGCAGGTCGGGCTTGCGGTGTCGATTACCGGCATTGCAGGGCCCGGGGGCAGTGCCTTTAAACCCGAGGGGCGGGTGTGCTTTGGCCTTGCGCATCGGGGGTTTGCAACGCAGGTGCAAACGGTAGAATTCGGCGCTTTGGGCCGCGACAGGGTGCGGCTTGCCGCGCGCGATCATGCTTTGGCGCTGTTGCAGGCAGCGCTGCTGGCTTAGGCGTAAAGCTTTGAAGCGCGGTCTTCAAAGGCGCGCACCACGCGGCTCATCGCCTCGTTGAACACCAGCCCGATAATGCCCGCCAAAATGGCGTTTTTGAACTCGAAATCGACCTCGAAACTTACCTCGCAGCCGCCGGTTTCCAGATCGCGAAACCGCCAGACCGATTTCAGGTGCCGAAACGGGCCGTCGATATACTCGGTCAGGATGGTTTGGCTGCCGGGCAGCAAAGTCACACGGCTGCCGAATCTTTCGCGAAACACCTTAAAGCTGATCACAAGATCGGCCTCCATCACCTCGCCCGCCTCGATGGGCGTGCGCGAACGGATGCGGGCGGCGGCGGTCCAAGGCAGGAATTTGGGATAGCTGGCGACGTCAGCAACAAGGTCGTACATTTGTGCAGCACTATAGGGCAGCACCTTGGTTTCGGCATGACGCGGCATTTTACACCTATTCCCGTGACTTAGGCTTTGGTTTTGGGTAGAAACTTCGCAGAAATCAAGAGGGCCGCATGCCACATCCTGCTTACGTTATCGATCAAATGATTTCCGCCAAGGCGATTGCCGCGCGTGTCGAGGCGCTGGCGGCTGAAATCACCGCCTATTACCAAGACTGCGACAAGCTGGTGGTGGTGGGCCTGCTGCGCGGGTCTTTCGTGTTTATCGCGGATCTGGTGCGCGAAATTCCGCTGCCGGTCGAGGTGGATTTTCTGGAAGCCTCGTCTTACGGCGATGCGATGCATTCCAGCCGCGAAGTGCGGATCCTGAAAGACCTGCGCGGCGAGATTGCCGGCCGTGATGTGCTGGTGGTCGAAGACATCGTCGACACGGGCTTTACCCTGCATCATGTCAAGAACCTGCTGCTAAGCCGTGGGCCGCGCCGCTTAGAGGTTTGTGCGCTGCTCGACAAACCAAGCCGGCGCGAGGTTGATATCAAGGCGACATGGACCGGCTTTGACATCCCCGACGAATTTGTCGTCGGCTACGGCATTGATTACGCCCAACGCAACCGCAACCTGCCCTATATCGGCAAAGTGCGCTTTACCGAATGAACCCGAATTGGATCATCCGCATGGCAAAGTGGGCGCGCAATCCGCCCTCGCCGCAGCGGGTGCGCTTGGTCTTTGTGGTGGTGGCGCTTTGTCTTATCGTCATTGGGGTCGAAAAGCTGATAGGCTGGCCGGAATGGATGACGGTCAATTCAAATATTAAGCCAAAATTTTAAGGCTTTAGGCCGATTCTTCAGTTCGGCGTAAGCTTGGCGATCTAGACCCCGGCCTAAGGTCACAGCAGAGATTCAAGAGGCAATTTTATGGTGGGTTTTCTAACCAAAGTGGCGGGCGTTGGCCTGATTGGCTTGGCAGGGTTTTGGGTGATCTCGGCGCCCGCGCTGCCTTCGATGGCGGTCTATGATGGGCTGACCGGCGACGCCAAGGCGGGCGAGCCTGTGTTTTGGGCGGCGGGTTGTGCCTCTTGTCACGCCGCCCCTGATGCCGAGAAAGACGCGCAATTGGTCTTGCAGGGGGGCCAAGCCTTTCCTTCGGCCTTTGGCACCTTTATCGCGCCCAATATCTCGCCTGACCCAGTACAGGGCATCGGTGGCTGGAGCCTGCCCGAATTTGCCATGGCCGTGACCCAAGGAGTCGGGCGCAACGGCGAGCATCTTTACCCTGCCCTGCCCTATGCCGCCTATAACAAGATGGCACCGCAGGATGTCGCCAACCTTTGGGCCTTTATCCAGACCCTGCCCGCCTCTGCCACCCCAAGCCAGCCGCATCAGGTCGGCTTTCCCTTTAACATCCGCCGCAGCCTTGGGGTGTGGAAGCGGATGTTTGTCAAAAACGATTGGGTGGTTCAGGGCGATCTGACGCCCGAGCAAAGCCGTGGCCGCTATATCGCCGAGGCTTTGGCCCATTGCGGCGAATGCCACAGCCCGCGCAACGCTTTGGGCGGCATCAAGCGCGACCAATGGCTTGCAGGCGCGCCCAACCCCGATGGCAAGGGCCGTGTGCCCAATATCACCCCCGCCAAGCTGAGTTGGAGCGAGGATGAGATCGTCGAATACCTGACCTCGGGCTTTACACCCGAATATGATTCGGTCGGCGGCCATATGGTGCATGTGGTTGAAAACATGGCACGGCTGCCCGAAAGCGATCGGCGCGCGGTTGCGGCCTATCTGAAACTGGTCGCCCCGCAACAAAACTAAGCCCCAGCGGCGGATCTGCGCGCAGAGGCATAAACCTTTGCCGCAGTTTCCGCCTCTATAACCCCAAGCATAGGCCGGCTGCATTGCTGTTTGCTGCGTTGCGGCTATGGCTTGGGGGGCGATCTTTCTGCCCTCCTCCCTCTTTACCCAAGCGCCTGTTTTAGCGCCTCTTTCGGAGATTATGATGAAGACCAAGCTTGTTGCATTTACACTCCTTGCCTCGATTTCTGCCTTTGCCAGTTTTGCCCAAGACGCCGCCGATCCCTTTGCGGATGTAGTGGAAACACGCCATGGCTTGATGCTGCAAATGGCCTCTGATCTGGGCACTTTGGGCGGCATGGCCAAGGGCACGGCGGCCTATGATCAGGCAGCGGCCACGCAGGCTGCCTCCAACATCGCGGCGATTGCCTCGGTTCTGAGCATGGCGCAATTTCCTGCGGGTTCTGAGACTGGTGCTGCGGCGGACAGCTATGCTTTGGCCGACATATGGACCAAGCAAGACGATTTCCTGTCCAAGATCACCGATCTGAACAATGCAGCGGGCATGATGAAAATGGCAGCTGCAACGGATGCAAATGCGATCAAAGGCTCGATGGCACAATTGGGCGGCGCCTGTTCGGCCTGCCACAAATCTTATCGTCAGCCAGAAAGCTGATCTGAAGGGGGGGCCTTTTTGGCCCCCCGCCTTAGCCGCGAGCCAGCTTTTCCAGCCGTGCCGCGCGCAATTGGGCAAAGTCGTCGCCCGCGTGGTAGCTTGACCGCGTCAGCGGTGTGGCCGAAACCATCAAGAACCCCTTGCCAAAAGCCGTGGTCTCATAGCTTTTGAATTCCTCGGGCGTCACAAAGCGGTCAACGCGGTGGTGTTTCGGGGTCGGTTGCAGATATTGGCCGATGGTCAGAAAATCGACATCCGCCGCGCGCATATCGTCCATCACCTGATGCACGCCTTGGCGATCTTCGCCCAAGCCCACCATGATGCCGGATTTGGTGAAAATCGTCGGATCCAGTTCCTTGACCTGCTGCAACAGCCGCAAGCTGTGGAAATAGCGCGCGCCGGGCCGCACAGTTGGGTAAAGCCCCGGCACGGTTTCCAGGTTGTGGTTGAACACATCGGGCTTGGCGGCCACCACCTTGGCAAGCGCTTCGGGCGGGCATTTCAGAAAGTCCGGCGTCAAAATCTCAATCGTGGTGCCCGGTGCGCGGTGGCGAATGGCGCGGATGGTCTGGGCAAAATGCTCGGCACCGCCGTCTTCCAGATCATCGCGGTCGACACTGGTGATCACCACATGTTTCAGCCCCAGTTCGGCCACCGCATGCGCCACCCGGCCCGGCTCGAAGCTGTCCAGCGCATTGGGTTTGCCGGTGGCGATATTGCAAAACGAGCAGCCGCGGGTGCAGATCTCGCCCATGATCATCATGGTGGCATGGCCCTGCGACCAGCATTCGCCGACATTCGGGCAGCCCGCCTCTTCGCAGACTGTCACCAGCTTTTTCTCGCGCAGGATGTCGCGGGTTTTTTTATAGCCTTCCGAGGTGGGAGCTTTGACGCGGATCCAATCGGGCTTTTTCGGCTGGGCGTTATCGGGCTTATGCGCCTTTTCGGGATGGCGTTGTTCGGGCAATTTAAGGTCGCGCAACGGTGTTTCCCCCTGATAAAGCGTCCTTTTCTAAATAGGCCTCATAGCGCGTCTTGGCAACGTCCTTCGCCACTTGCAGCTATGCGCTCTGCTCATGGCTGGCGCGCGCCTAGCCAATCAGCGGGCCCGAGCGGCCATATGTGGCCTCGAAATGCCGATGCAGGCGCTGCAAGGCGATGCGCAACACCACTTTTCCCGAGCGCGCAGCCCAGCCAAGGCGTTGCTCTGCGGTCTCGATGCCCTCCAAAAAACAGCAAACCCGCAGGGCCACATCGCCAAGACCCGGGCCAAGCTCGCGCAGCGCTGCGGCAACCCGCTCGCGGGCGGCGCGCGGTCCCTCGGGCAAAGTGCTATCGCTGCGAAAGCTGGCCCGATCGCCACCGGTCAGGAACCTTTCCCAGTTTTGTGTCACCCGCGGGCCCATCTGGGCAAGCTCGAAATCCTCACGCAGCCGCTCAGCCGCCGAAACCAGTTCGGGGGCAAGAAACAGCTTCCCGTCCTTGTCTCTGCGCCGCCCCAACACCGAAACCGGCGTCTCGGCCAGATTGTAGCGCATGCGCCGCAAGCCGCTGTCGCTGTCGGTGTCGCCTGCCGCGTCAAAACAGGCCTGCGCCTCGGCAAAACCGCCCTTGCCCGCGTCTTGCTCGAGCATGGTGACCAATGCCGCCTTGCCGGTGGCGCTGATCTCGTAGCTTGCCACCCGTCCGGCTTTTTTACAAACAATCCAATCCTTAAGCGCAAAGGCCTGTGCAAGGGTGCGATCGACCACGGCGGTGCGCAAGCTGCGCCCATCGGGAAATTCGCGCATCACCACCGCTTTTTCCATATCTGGCGCAAAGGCCAGCACCGCTCCGGTTTCAACGAGGCGGCGCAAAATGCGTTTGCCCTCGGTATTAATGGTTTCTTGATCTGCGATAAGGGAAGCTGCGGACATGGGAAAATCATCCTTTTGCGGCGAAAAAAATTCTGGGGAAATCGGGGTCGCAAGCGCCGTAAGGGCGCCATCAAGCAAAGGGTCATCGCGGCGGGTTTCGTAGCGGCGCACCGTGCGCATCACGGTCGAGGCATGGCGGCCCTCGCGGCGCGCAAGGGCGCGGTAGGACAGGCCGTCTTCGGTGTGGTTCAAATAAAGCCGCACCCCCTCTGGCAGCCAATCGGGCAGCTTTTGCACCGCCGAAAGCGTGCCGTGCCAGTTTAAATCTTGCACGGCGGGCTTTGGGCGCTTTGCCTCTCTGCAATCGTTCAAAACGGGGAGCGGCATTTCTTACCTATTGGTTAATATTGCAGCATTTAGCGATAATTGTTTATAAATCTTAAAGAATATCGGAAGGCGCCGCGCGGCGAAACTGCAAGCGGCGCAACGGCAGGTTGCAGCGTGTTAGGCTTTGCTCTTGTTTTAAGGAGCATTGAGATGACCGATTTTCGCACCCTGCTTGCCAATCTGCGCCGCCCCCGTCTGCTGATCCGTGCGGCCAGCTGTGGGTTGGTTGATTACCGCCGCGACCGCGATCTGAAACGGCTGCTGCGCACCAACCCCAGCCCCGAAGTCGCGGTGCCGCATCTGTTAGAAGAGGAGGCACGGCTGGAAGCGATCCGGCGGGCGGGTGAGGTCGGCTATTGCGTCGCCCGCCATATCGAGGTGCTGATTGCGCTCATGGCCGAAGTGCGGCTGCTGCCTCGACCACAAGGCGTGGTCTAATGCAAAAGGCCCGCAGAGATCTGCGGGCCTTTTTTAGTCACTGTCTTCGCTAACAAAGCCTTACATAAAGGCGTCGGGCATCGAGGCCTTTTTCTTGGCGACATATTCATCGATGCTTTCGCGCACGCCTTCGTCAATTGGCGGGGCAACATAATCGCCCAGCATCTTTTTCACCCGCTCGGCTGCCAGGGTTTGCGTGTCGCGCGCACCCTCTTCGGCCCAGGTCTCAAAAGGTTTGAAATCAAACAGATCCGAGCGCCAGAACGCGGTTTTAAAGTTGGCTTGGGTGTGTTCGCAGCCCAAGAAGTGGCCGCCGGGGCCAACTTCGCGGATCGCATCCATGGCTTGGCCGTTGGTGTCCATCATGATGCCCTGCGCAAGGTGGTGCAGGGTGCCAAGCTGGTCGGCGTCCATCACGAATTTCTCAAACGACGACACCAGACCGCCTTCCAACCAACCGCAAGCGTGCAGCATAAAGTTAACGCCCGCCAGCAAAGCCATGTTCAGGCTGTTTGCGGTCTCGTAGGCGGCCTGTGCGTCGGGCAGTTTCGATCCGCAGAACGATCCGCCTGAACGGTAAGGCAGCCCCAGACGCCGCACCAATTGCCCGGTGCCGTAGGTGATATGCGCGGCCTCTGGCGTGCCAAAGGTCGGCGCGCCCGAGTTCATGTCGATCGAGGTCACAAAAGCCCCTGCAATCACCGGCGAGCCGGGGCGGACCAATTGGCTGTAGGAAACGCCGGCCAAAATCTCGGCCAAAACTTGCGTCAGCGTGCCTGCCACCGTCACCGGCGCCATAGCGCCGCCAACGATAAAGGGCGAGACGATCGAGGCTTGGTTGTTGGACGCATAGGTTTCCAGCGCGCCCATCATGATGCCGTCAAAGGTCATCGGCGAGTTGATGTTCACAAGGCTGGTCATCACGGTGTTTTGGTCAACGAAATCCGCGCCAAACAGCAGCTTTGACATCTCGATCGAATCTGCCGCCCGGCTTGGTTCAGTCACCGACCCCATATAGGGCTTGTCCGACAGCACCATATGCGCGCGCAACATATCAAGGTGACGCTTGTTCACCGGCACATCGGTGGGTTCGCACACCGTGCCGCCCGAATGGTGCAGCCATTTCGACATATAGCCAAGCTTCACGAATTTCTCGAAATCGGCGATGGTGGCATAGCGCCGCCCGCCTTCCATATCGCGCACAAAAGGAGGGCCGTAGACCGGCGCAAGCACCAAGCCGCGCCCCCCCACCTCGACGTTGCGCGCAGGGTTGCGGGCGTATTGGGTATAGGTTTTCGGCGCGGTCGAGCAAAGCTTGCGCGCAAGACCGCGCGGAATATGCACGCGCTCGCCGCGCACATCAGCGCCCGCTTCGCGCCAGCGCTGCAAGGCCGCTTCGTTTTCAACGAAGTTGACGCCGATCTCTTCCAACACCGTTTCGGCGTTGTATTCGATGATCTGCAGCGCTTCTTCGTTCAAAATCTCGAAGTTCGGGATATTGCGCTGGATGAATTTTGCGGTCTCAAACGACACTGCCGTGCGCTCGGCACGCCGTGCAGACCCACCGCCACCGCGCGCCCTGCGTTCTACCATCTCGCTCATCATCGTCTCCATCGTTTCCGCTATGCGGCAATTTCTGGGCTCTTATGCCCAATAACCTGCGGGCCTTGCACCCCGAAACCGCCATTTGCGCACCAAAACCGACATAGAGCCTCGCCATTTCCGACAGCGGCGCGCGGCAAGGGCTGCGAGCGGGGATTTCGCGCGCGCCCAACACGCCGCCCGCGATTTTCTGCGGCCTATCAGCCAATTCCGCGGCAATTGATCTTGCGATTCTGCACGCCATTGGCTACGCGAGGCCATGACACAGCATGATCGCCTCCTTATCATCGACTTTGGTTCTCAGGTTACGCAGCTTATCGCGCGTCGCCTGCGCGAGCTGAATGTTTATTGCGAAATTCATCCCTATAATAAGGTCGATGACAGCTTCCTGAAAGGCTTTGCGCCCAAGGCAGTGATCCTTTCGGGGGGGCCAGATTCGGTGACCCGCGCGGGATCGCCGCGCGCACCCGAGGCGCTTTGGTCGCTGGGCGTGCCGGTGCTGGGGATCTGCTATGGTCAGCAGACCATGATGCAGCAGCTGGGCGGGCTGGTCGAAAGCGGCCATGGCACCGCAGAATTTGGCCGCGCCTTCCTGACCCCGACCGCAGACAGCCTGTCGATCTTGGACGGCTGGTTTGCCGATGGCAAAGAACAGGTCTGGATGAGCCACGGCGACCATGTCTCGCGGATTGCGCCGGGCTTTACGGTTTATGGCACCTCGCCCAACGCGCCTTTTGCGGTGACGGCGGATGTCTCGCGCAACTTTTATGCGGTGCAATTCCATCCCGAAGTGCATCACACCCCCAAAGGCGCCAAGCTTTATGAAAACTTTGTCCGCTTGGCGGGGTTTTCGGGCGATTGGACGATGGACGCCTACCGCGAGCAAGCGATTGCCGCGATCCGCAGCCAGGTTGGCGACAAAAAGGTGATCTGCGCGCTCTCGGGCGGCGTTGACAGCTCGGTCACCGCGATTTTGATCCATGAGGCGATTGGCGATCAGCTGACCTGCGTCTTTGTCGATCACGGTTTGCTGCGTTTGGGCGAAGCGGAACAGGTTGTGGCGATGTTTCGCGACAATTACAGCCTAAACCTGATCCATGCCGACGAATCCGAGCTGTTCTTGGGCCGCTTGAACGGGGTTTCTGACCCCGAAACCAAGCGCAAGATCATCGGCGGTTTGTTCATCGATGTGTTCCAGAAATACGCCAATGGCATCGAGGGGGCAGAGTTTCTGGCCCAGGGCACGCTTTATCCCGATGTGATTGAAAGTGTAAGCTTTTCGGGTGGCCCTTCGGTCACGATCAAATCGCATCACAATGTCGGTGGCCTGCCTGAAAAGATGGGGCTTAAGCTGGTCGAGCCGCTGCGCGAGCTGTTCAAGGACGAGGTGCGCGCTTTGGGCCGCGAGCTTGGCCTGCCCGCAAGCTTTATCGGCCGCCACCCCTTCCCCGGCCCCGGCCTTGCGATCCGCTGCCCCGGCGAGATCACACCCGAAAAGCTGGATATCCTGCGCAAAGCTGATGCGGTTTATATCGACCAAATCCGCAAACATGGGCTTTATGACGAGATTTGGCAGGCCTTTGCCGCGATCTTGCCGATGAAAACCGTAGGTGTGATGGGCGACGGGCGCACCTATGATTACGCTTTGGCGCTGCGGGCGGTGACTTCGGTCGATGGCATGACCGCAGACACCTATCCTTTCACCCATGATTTCTTGGGCGAGACGATGACGCGGATCATCAATGAGGTCAAAGGCATCAATCGGGTGTTTTATGACGTCACCTCGAAACCGCCTGGCACGATCGAGTTGGAATGATCCGGCTGACGGGACATCTGCTTTGCGCAAGCGCCGAAGAACTGGCGATTGTGCAGGCGCATGTGGGCGAGCATATTCGCCTGACCCAGCAAGAGCCGGGCTGTTTGTCTTTCGAAGTGGTTCAGACCGAAGATCCGATGGTTTGGGAGGTGCGCGAGACCTTTAAAACCCGCGCGGATTTTGATGCGCATCAGATCCGCACCCGCGCGTCAGAGTGGTTTGCGCAAAGCAAAGATATCCCCCGCGCCTTTCGGGTTGAAGAAATCGCAGATTAAAAAGGGGCGCCTAAGCGCCCCTTTTGTTTACAAAAACGCCCCGTGGCCCACGGTTTCTGAAATCGGTCGACGCGGGCTTGGCGCTTCGCGGGCTTGCAGCATTTCGGGCAGATCGGCGGCATCACCCTGATGGCCGACAGCCACAACCGCATGCAGCACATAGCCTTCGGGCAGCTTTAGCGCTTCAGCCAGAACGGCGGCATCAAAGCCGCCCATCGCATGGGCAATCAGCCCGGCATGATGCGCTTGCAGCGCAAAAGACCCCCAAGCGGTGCCGGTATCAAAGGCGTGCCAAGGGTTCGCCGAGGTCACCCCGTCACGCTCCAGCCTGCTGGCCGAAGCAATCGCCACCAAAGCGCCGGCTTTTTCCGCCCAAGCGCGGTTAAACGGCACCAAAGCCGATGCAATCTTGGCAAAACCCGCATCGCCGCGCAGCCCGTAGGCAAAGCGCCAAGGCTGGTTGTTGCTGGCCGAAGGCGCCCAACGCGCGGCCTCGAACAGTGGCATCAGCGCCTCTTGCGTCAGAACGGTGTCCGCAAAGGAGCGCGGCGACCAACGTTCGGTGAATTGGTCGTGAATGGCGTGGTCGGTTTGACGGGTAGACTGGCTCATGATTAATCCTTTTACGCTACGCACGATACCTAGCGCATCACGCCCCGCCTGCAAACGCCACCTGCGCAGAGAGTCTCTGCACAGATGCACATTGTCACCGATACATTCCCGCACTGGCAAAGCAGATTGCCGCACGATAAGCCTGTGTGCATGATCACAAAACCACGCCCCTTTCTGCTGCGCCACCGAGACTTCGGCCTTTATTGGGGCGGGATGACCTTTGAAAGCCTGGCGGTTCAGATTGAATCTGTCACCATCGGTTGGCAGGTCTACACCATTGCGCGCCAATCGCTGGATATCAACCAAAGCGCCTTTATGGTCGGCATGGTGGGGCTGGCGCAATTTTTGCCGCTGTTTGTGCTGACGCTTTGGGCCGGATCGCTGGCGGATCGGCATTCGCGCCGCGCCATTGTGATGAGCGCGATTGCGCTGAAGTTTTGCGGCGTGTTGGGCTTGGTGGCGATTTCGCGCGAGGCAAGCCCAAGCCTGCACCATATCTTTGCGATTGCCGCAGTCTTTGGCGTGGCGCGCGCCTTTATGTCGCCGGCAGCTTCGGCGCTGACACCGATGCTGGTGCCGCGCTCGGACATGCCGCAGGCGATTTCACTGAAATCGCTTAGCTGGCAGTTGGCGGTGATTGCAGGGCCGTGGTTGGGCGGGGTGCTTTGCGCCTATTCGACCACGCTTGCCTATAGCACGGCGGCGGCGCTTTATCTGGTGACGCTGTCGATCGTGTCGCTGGTGCGCAAAAGCACGACGCCAACGCGGCAACCGGGCAGCCAGTGGCAGCAGGTCAAAGAGGGGCTGGTTTATACCTTTCGCCACAAGATCATTTTTGGCGCGATCTCGCTGGATCTGTTTGCGGTGCTGCTGGGCGGGGCCACAGCGCTTTTGCCAGCCTTTGCCTCTGACATTCTGAAAGTCGGGCCCGAAGGCTTTGGGATCTTGCGCTCGGGCCCTGCGATTGGCGCGTCTTTGATGGCGATTGCGCTGGCGCGCCGCCCGCTTACACGCAGGGCCGGAGTACGGATGTTCTGGGCGGTGGCAGCTTTTGGCGTGGCGACCTTGGTTTTCGCGCTTTCCAAAAACATGTGGCTGTCGGTGGCAGCGCTTGCGGTGTTGGGGGCTGCGGATATGATTTCGATGTATATCCGGCAAACCTTGGTGCAGATCGTGACGCCGGACCATATGCGCGGGCGGGTGTCATCGGTGTCGGGTCTGTTCATCTCGGCCTCTAATGAGCTGGGCGAGTTTGAAAGCGGCGTTGTCTCGCGCTTTATCGGGCCGGTGGGGGCGGCGGTTTTCGGCGGCATCGGCACGCTGATCGTCACGGGGGCTTGGGCTGCGATGTTCCCTGCCCTGCGCCGTGCCGACCGTCTGGATGGCGAGGATACACCATGAAGGCCTCGTTGCGCGCAGCGCTGTGGATGCTTGGCTCTATTGGAGCCTTTTCTACAATGGCCGTGGCAGGCAAAGAGGTCAGCTCTGTGCATGACAGCTTCGAGATCATGACCCTGCGCTCTGCCATCGGCATTGCATTGGTGCTGGCCTTTGCGCGGGCCACCGGCCAGATGCAAGAGATCAAGGCCGAGCGTTTGAGCGGGCATTTGCTGCGCAATCTAATGCATTTCGCTGGCCAAAACCTGTGGTTCTTTGCTCTGACACTGATCCCGCTGGCGCAGCTTTTTGCCATCGAGTTCACCTCGCCCATCTGGGTGATTTTGCTCTCGCCTTTGCTGCTTGGCGAAAGGCTGACGGCGCCGCGACTGATTGCGGCGGCGCTTGGGTTTTTGGGGATTTTGATCGTCACCCGCCCCGATATTGCCCATATGAACATCGGGGTGTTGGCGGCCGCGGCCGCGGCGGTGTGTTTTGCCGCCACCAGCATCGCCACCAAGCGACTGACGCGCGGGCAATCCATTGTCACCATCATGTTTTGGTTGACGTTGATGCAGTTCTGCTTTGGCCTGATCGCGATTGGCCTGAAGGGCACGCTGACTTGGCCAACTGCTCAGACCCTGCCCTTGCTGGTGCTGATCGGGGTTTGTGGCGTCATTGCGCATTACTCGCTGACTTCGGCCCTTAGCCTTGCTGCGGCCTCTTATGTCATGCCGATCGACTTTTTGCGCCTACCACTGATCGCCGGTGTGGGCGCGCTTGCCTATGGTGAGCCGCTTGATCCTTATGTTTTGGGCGGCGGGCTGGTGATTTTTCTGGGAATCTGGGTCAGCCTGCGCGCCGAACTGGGAAAACCAAGCCCAAAAGCAAGCCCTTAGCGTTTGTTACGTTGCGTTACTGATTGACCGTTTGTTCACGCTTTATTAGCCTGTGGTATGGCACAATTGCGAGACGTTTCGCGTCAGAATGAAACGCGCATAGATGCTGATCTGGTTACGGGGAGTAGACCATGAAACACATCACGACCGCGCTTGGCGCGTTGGCACTGTCGACATCGCTTGCGCAGGCGGGTGGGATTGACCGGTCCGGTCAATC
>NZ_DAIPZF010000027.1:37139-42301 GCF_036782355.1 Cypionkella sp. | reverse complement strand
ATCAAACACCCATTCGGCATCGGGGCTGGCGTCTTTGCCCCAGCGCGCCTCTGCCTGTCTTTGCGCGGCGGTTCGCCGCCCTAAAACCCGCAACGCAAGCGCAATATCGGCACGGGGTTCGGGCAGATTTTGCGCCCATTGGCAGACTTGGGATTGAAAATGATAACTACCAAAGCGTGCTTTGCCCTTTTCAAGATGCGCTTCGCGTTCTTCCGCGGTGGGGGCATCCTTAAGCGGTTCCCATTCGCCAAAGACGTGATCCGTGGCCCCGCTTGCGGGGGCGTTTTCGCGGATATAGGCGCATAGAATTTCCATGCAGCGCACATGGTCGCGGCCGTGGTCATAGGCGGTGCTGTCTTGGGCGATGCGTTCCAAGGACAGGATGCCGCCGATGCGGACCTCGATATTGGGGAGGGTCTCTTCGCGGCCATCGCGCTTGACGGTCTTTTCGGCCCCCAACTGCTCGACAGCTTTCGAGATACGGTCGGTCAGGTGGCCTTCTTTTTGAAAGCCGACGGTGCGGTGTTTCAGCATGGTGCTGTAGATCAAGAAGGGGCCGCCGAGCAACCCACCCAGCAGCGTGCCAAGACCGAGCGCACCAAGGCCCGAGGTTTGGGGGCTGCTGGTGGCGGCATGAGGCTGCAGCAGTTGGTAGGTGGCCCAAAAAGCAGCCCAGACAGCAAGCAGGAAAAGGGCGACCCAGAGGATGGCAAGGGGGATGATTATCGCGAGGGCAAGCGGTGAGAGGCTTTCCCAAGCAGGGGCGCGGTAGGGTTTGCCCGGTTGGCTCACGGCCAGATAGATCAGGCCCGTGGCGAGGAGCAGCCCCAAGATGAAGGTTGCTCCCCAGAAATCTTGAGGTGGAATGGCGATAATCGTTACTTCTGGGCTGTACATAATAAATCCAAACAATTTTAAGAAGCTTGGCAGAGCAAAAGCTGGCGAGCAAGCCTTGCGCAGGGTTCTTGCCCCGCGTGCTGCAACCCGTTAGGAACGGCTGAACCCTAATCATGAGGCGATCATGCGCGTTTCTCGTTACTTTCTGCCCGTTCTGAAGGAAAACCCTGCCGAGGCGCAGATCGTCTCGCACCGCTATATGTTGCGGGCGGGGATGATCAAGCAGCAGGCGGCGGGGATTTATTCTTGGCTGCCCTTGGGTCTGCGGGTGTTGAACCGCATCCAAGCCATTGTGAACGAAGAGCAAATCCGCGCAGGCCACATTCCTTTGTTGATGCCAACGCTGCAGCCCGCCGATCTGTGGCGCGAGTCGGGGCGCTATGATGATTACGGGCAGGAAATGCTGCGGATCAAGGATCGCCAGGACCGCGAGATGCTTTATGGGCCGACCAATGAGGAGATGATCACCGACATCTTCCGCGCCCATGTCACCAGCTATAAAGACCTGCCGCTGACGCTTTATCACATCCAGTGGAAGTTCCGCGACGAGATGCGGCCTCGGTTTGGGGTGATGCGCGGGCGCGAGTTCTTGATGAAGGACGGCTATAACTTTGACGTCGACCGCGACAGCGCTTTGCATGCCTATAACCGGCATATGGTCAGCTATCTGCGCACCTACGAGCGGATGGGGCTGACGGCAATTCCGATGCGGGCGGATTCGGGGCCGATTGGCGGCGATGACACGCATGAGTTTTTGGTGCTGGCGGCCACTGGCGAGTCGGAGGTGTTCTTTGACAGTGCAGTGACCGAGTTGAAGCTGGGCGATCGGGCGGTGGATTACGACAACCGCGCGGAAGTGGCTGCGGTTTGCAAAGAATTCACCACGCTTTATGCGCGCACTGATGAGACCCATGACGCCGCCCTGTTCGAGGCCATTCCCGAAGAGCGCCGCAAGGTGGCGCGCGGCATCGAGGTTGGGCAGATCTTTTACTTTGGCACCAAATACTCGGAAGCCATGGGCGCGAGTGTTGTTACCGCCGATGGCAGCAAAGTGCCGGTCGAGATGGGCAGCCACGGCATTGGTGTGTCGCGGCTTTTGGGCGCGATCATCGAGGCCAGCCATGACGATAAGGGCATCATCTGGCCCGAGGGCGTCACACCGTTTCCGGTGGGGATTGTCAACCTGAAGCAGGGCGATGCGGCCACGGATGCGGCGAGCGAGAGCCTTTACAAGGCGCTGGCCGCCAAGGGGCTTGAGGCGCTTTATGACGACCGCGACGAGCGGGCGGGGGCAAAATTTGCCACCATGGACCTGATCGGTCTGCCTTGGCGCATCACCGTCGGGCCGCGCGGGCTTGCCAATGGTTTGGTCGAGCTGACCTCGCGGCGCAGTGGTGTCTCGGAGGAGATGACGCCAGAGGCCGCGGTGGCGCGGATCGTCGAGATTTACGCAGGCCACTGAGGCCGGTTTGTTTGGCCGGCCAAGGCGGGGGTTTCACACCCCCGCGCAAGCCTTGGCCTGCGGCCAAATCTTGCTGCCCCCGTGGGATATTTAACGACAGATGAAGGTGGCTGCAGGCGGGGGTGACCCCGCCTTTGCTGTTTTAAGACCTGCGGGCTTTGCGGATCAGGTCGAGGATGTCTTTTGCGGCCGAGGGGATATTGGTGCCGGGGCCGAAGATCGCCTTGACGCCCGCATCATAAAGAAATTGGTAATCTTGTTGCGGAATGACGCCGCCGCAGATCACCAAAATTTCGCCCGCGCCTGCGGCTTGCAGGGCCTCGACCAGTTTTGGCGCCAGGGTTTTATGGCCAGCGGCCTGGCTGGAGATGCCGATGACATGCACGTCATTGTCGATGGCGTCTTGCGCGGCCTCGGCCGGGGTTTGGAACAGCGGGCCGACATCAACGTCAAAGCCGATATCGGCAAAGGCGGTGGCGATGACTTTGGCGCCGCGATCATGGCCGTCTTGGCCCATTTTCACCACCAGCATGCGCGGACGGCGGCCTTCTTCAGTGGCGAAGGCTTCGACATCGGCTTGGATGGCGGCAAAGCCTGCATCGCCTTCATAGGCCGCGCCATAGACGCCGGCGAGGGTTTTGACCTCGGCGCGGTGGCGGCCAAAGACGGTTTCCATCGCCATGCTGATTTCTCCGACGGTGGCGCGGGCGCGGGCGGCGGTGACGGCGGCGGCAAGCAGGTTGCCGTCATGTCCTGCCGCGAAGGTCAGGGCGGCGAGGGCGGCTTGGGCTGCGGCCTCGTCGCGGGCGGCGCGGGTGGCGGTGAGCCTTGCGATCTGGGCCTCGCGCACGGCGTGGTTGTCGATATCAAGGATGTCGATCGGGTCTTCTTTGGCCAAGCGGTATTTGTTGACGCCGACCACGACATCGGTGCCGCGGTCGATGGCGGCTTGGCGTTTGGCGGCCGATTCCTCGATCCGCAGTTTCGGCATGCCCGAGGCCACGGCCTTGGTCATGCCGCCCATCGCCTCGACCTCTTCGATCAGCTTCCAGGCCTCGGTGGCCAGTTGGTCGGTCAGGCTTTCGACGTAGTAGCTGCCGGCCAGCGGGTCGACCACATGAGTGACGCCGGTTTCTTCTTGCAAGATCAACTGGGTGTTGCGCGCGATGCGGGCCGAGAAGTCGGTGGGCAGGCCCATCGCCTCGTCCAGCGCATTGGTGTGCAGGCTTTGGGTGCCACCAAGCACCGCCGACATCGCCTCGTAGGCGGTGCGGATGACGTTGTTATAGGGATCGGCCTCTTGCAAGGACACGCCCGAGGTTTGGCAATGGGTGCGCAGCATCAGGCTGCCCTGCTTTTGCGGATGAAACTCGGACATGATGCGGTGCCAAAGCAGGCGGGCGGCGCGCAGCTTTGCGGCCTCCATGAAGAAGTTCATACCGATGGCGAAGAAAAAGCTGAGACGGCCGGCAAAGGCATCGACATCCATGCCGCGCGCGATGGCGGCGCGGACATATTCGCGGCCATCGGCCAAAGTATAGGCCAATTCCTGCACAAGGTTCGCGCCGGCCTCTTGCATGTGATAGCCCGAGATCGAGATCGAGTTGAACTTTGGCATCTCGGCCGAAGTATATTCGATAATATCGGCGATGATGCGCATCGAGGGTTCTGGCGGATAGACATAGGTGTTGCGCACCATGAATTCTTTCAGAATATCGTTCTGGATGGTGCCGGAAAGGGCTGCGCGATCAACGCCTTGTTCTTCGCCCGCGACGATAAAGCTGGCGAGGATCGGGATCACCGCACCGTTCATCGTCATCGAGACCGAGACTTTGTCCAAGGGGATGCCGTCGAACAGGATCTTCATATCCTCGACGCTGTCAATCGCCACGCCCGCCTTGCCGACATCGCCTTCGACGCGCGGGTGGTCGCTGTCATAGCCGCGGTGGGTGGCCAGATCGAAAGCAACCGAGACGCCCTGCTGGCCTGCCGCCAAATTCTTGCGGTAAAAGGCGTTGCTGGCCTCGGCGGTCGAAAAGCCCGCGTATTGGCGGATGGTCCAGGGCCGGCCTGCATACATCGTGGCTTTGACGCCACGGGTAAAGGGCGCAAAGCCGGGCATTTCGCCGATCTGCGGCAGGCCTTGGGTGTCAGCTTGGGTGTAAAGCGGTTTCACCGCGATGCCTTCAAGGGTGTTCCACGTCAGGCTGTCAGGGTTGCCGCCCTTCATTTCCTTGGAGGCCAAAGCCGCCCATGCTGCAATCTTATCCATCTGCATTCCCTCATTTTTACCCAAGTGCCTTGCGGCCCGCTTGGTTTTGGTGTCGTGGCGTCCTATATCAGGGCCATGAACACCGTTTTGAAATCAATCGTCATTGCCCTTGCGGGCGGTTTTGCTTTTGCCGGGTCAGCCCAGACGCTGCCGCAACCCTATGGCGCCGTGCCCGCGTCGAGCGTGGTCTTGGCCGATGAGCTATATGTCCACCGGCTTGTGGTGGTTTTCTCTGACAGCCCGCTGGAGACATCCTTCATGCGCCAGATGGAGATCTTGCAGCCGCATCTGCTGGATTTGCAGGCCCGCGATGTGCTTTTGGTCACCGACACCGACCCGCAAGCGGGGTCCGAGCTGCGCAAAACCCTGCATCCGCGCGGGTTTTCGTTGGTGATCATGGACAAGGACGGCTCTGTGGCGATCCGCAAGCCGCTGCCTTGGGATGCGCGCGAAATCTCGCGCAGCATCGACAAGTTCCCCTCGCGCTTGGCCGAGGTGCTGGAGCGCAATCCGGCGGGGCGATAGGTCATT
>NZ_DAIPZF010000027.1:0-37039 GCF_036782355.1 Cypionkella sp. | reverse complement strand
TCATTCAAACTCCATAATCACTTCGTCGACCTTCAGGCTGGCGCCGGCACTGGCTTTGATGGCTTTGACGGTGCCTTTGCGTTCGGCCTTCAGGATGTTTTCCATCTTCATCGCCTCGACGGTGGCAAGTGCCTGACCTTCCTGCACCTCGTCGCCGACCTCGACCATGATTTTGGCGATCAGGCCGGGCATCGGGCACAGCAGGAATTTCGAGGTGTCTGGCGGCAGTTTTTCCAGCATCAGCTTGGCCAATTCGGCCTGACGCGGGGTGCGGACATGCACGCGCAGATCAGCGCCGCGCAGGCGCAGACGGAAGCCGCCCGAGATTTTGCCGACCTTCATCACCAGGTCGGTTTCGTCCAGCCTGAGCCGCGCCAGGCTTTGGCCCGGCGTCCAATCCGAGGCGACGCGGTGGCTGCTGCCATCGGCAAAGCGCACGGTCGAGCCCTGATGATCGGCCTCGATCTTGACCGCATAATCGTGATTTTGCAGCGTCACCACCCAGTCATCGCCAACCCTGCGCTCGTGGTTGTCCATGGTGCCCGAGATGCGGGTGCGGCGGATTTCGGCGACGCGGTTCATCGCCGCCGCTGCCGCCGCCACACGGGTCAGCGTGGCCTGATCCAGCACAGCGCCTTGGAAGCCTTCGGGATATTCCTCGGCGATAAAGGCGGTGGTGATATTGCCCGAGACAAAGCGCGGATGCTCCATCACAGCGCCCACAAACGGCAGGTTGTGGCCAATGCCTTCGACTTCAAAGGTATCAAGCGCTGTCCGCATCTCTTCGATGGCGGCTTGGCGGGTGGGGCCCCAGGTGCAAAGCTTGGCAATCATCGGGTCGTAGAACATCGAAATCTCGCCGCCCTCGAACACGCCGGTGTCATTGCGCACGATGCCGCCGGTGGGCGTGGGGCCTTCGACCGGCGGGCGATAGCGGGTCAGACGGCCAATCGAGGGCAGAAAGTTGCGGTAGGGGTCTTCGGCATAAAGCCGGCTTTCCATCGCCCAGCCATTGATTTTCAGATCTTCCTGACGGAAGGGCAAAGCCTCGCCGTAGGCCACGCGGATCATCTGTTCGACCAGATCGACACCGGTGATCAGTTCGGTCACCGGATGTTCAACCTGTAGGCGGGTGTTCATTTCAAGGAAATAGAAGTTGCGGCTGCCATCAACGATGAATTCCACCGTGCCTGCCGAGGTATAGCCCACCGCGCGGGCCAGCGCGCAGGCCTGTTCGCCCATCGCACGGCGGGTGGCCTCGTCAAGGAAGGGCGAGGGCGCCTCTTCGATCACCTTTTGATTGCGGCGCTGGATCGAGCATTCGCGCTCGTGCAGATAGACGATATTGCCGTGTTTATCGCCCAGTACCTGAATTTCGATGTGGCGCGGCTGGGTGACGAATTTCTCGATAAAGATGCGGTCGTCGCCAAAACTTGCTGCGGCCTCGTTTTTGGACGATTGAAAGCCTTCGCGGGCCTCGGCGTCATTCCACGCAATCCGCATGCCCTTGCCGCCGCCGCCTGCGCTGGCCTTGATCATCACCGGATAGCCGATTTGCCCCGCGATTGTGACCGCATGTTCGGCGTCGTCAATCAAGCCCATATGGCCGGGCACGGTGGAAACGCCGGCCTCTTGCGCCAGTTTTTTCGAGGTGATCTTATCGCCCATCGCTTCAATCGCGGGCGACGGCGGGCCGATAAAGACCACGCCTGCGGCTTCAAGCGCCGCGGCAAAGTTCATGTTTTCCGACAAGAACCCATAGCCCGGATGCACGGCTTCGGCGCCAGAGGCCTTGATCGCCGCCATGATCTTATCAATCACGATATAGGATTGTGCGGCGGGCGATGCGCCGATGTAGATCGCCTCATCCGCCATTTTGACATGCAGCGCGTTGCGGTCGGCGTCGGAATAAACGGCCACCGTTTTGATGCCCATCTTTTGCGCCGATTTGATCACACGGCAGGCGATTTCGCCGCGATTTGCGATCAGGATCTTCTTAAACATAGCTCTCTCCCCTGAATGCCCGCGACGGACCAGTGGCGCGGGCATGAAAATGCAAAAGGCCAGCCGCAGAGAACCCGCAGCTGGCCTTTAAAGATGGTGTATCGGTGGCGGCTTCTAAATCAGCCGCAAACGCCCGCGTTGCCCGCAAACAGACCCGCGGCACCGCCAGCCAAAGCCGATTGGGCCAAGTTGTTATCGGTAAGCGCGCCCAGCGCCACGCCCGAGATTGCGCCAACGCCAGCACAGGACGCAGTGCCATTTGGCTGCACGCAGCCCGAAAGCGCCAGAGCGGAAAGGCTAAGAATTGCAAAGGTTTTAAACATGTCGAAAGGCCTCGTGTGTTTGTTGTTATTGCCCGTAATTCTACAGCAATTTCGACGAATTTAAACTGAAATTTGCGCGCCCCCGCGCGACCAGCAAAGCTTTGCCACAGGCTTTGCGAAAAAAATGGCCTGACCCCAAAAGGGCCAGACCGAAGGGAAGGGTTAGGGTAACAGTCAAACATGCCGGCAACGGGATTTGAGGCGTCAGACAGCACGCTTTTATCATCGCGCAGCGGCGCGGCCTTGGCAAAGCCAAACACGCCCACCGCAAAGCGGCCTGCGAATTCCTGCTTAAATGCCAAAGCCTTGCGCGGATTCATGCCTAGTCTTGATCCTCGTCTTCAAAGGCATCGTCCCAATCGTCAAAATCTTCCATCTCGGCGCCAGCGGCAAAGATTTTCGGGAAGGTGACTTGGGCGACTTTGACATTGACCCGCAACAGCGCGTCATATGAGGCCGGATCAAAGGGGTCTTCGGCCGCCACCACTTCGCGGCCAAACAGCCAAGACAGACGGCCTGCATCCAGATTGCCGCGCTCGAAGGGCTCTTCGCCAAAATGCGCCCAAAGCGCTGCCAAAAACGCGGTATCGGCGGCGCGATCGACATTCTTGCGGTCTTTGAACCGTTCGCGCGCGATGATTTTGGTGGCGCCACCCTTTTTCAGATTGGCGCGACGGATGACAAATTGAAAATCGGTGCCGGTAAGACGGCCGGGAAATCCGCGATGCTTCAGCATGCTGATCCCTCCTTTGCAAATGGGATCAGGGGTGCGGATAGAAAAAGGGCGGGCGTGGCCGCAAGGGCCAAAAGCGCCCGCCCGATCAGATTACTTGTATTTGCCGGTATAGACGGGTTCGGCGCTAACCGAAGGCTCGTCAACATAGACAACTTCTTCTGCCTTTTTAGCGCATGCAGCAACGAAGCCGACCATGCAAAGGGCAAGAACTGCGATTTTCGTGCTCGACATCCTCTACTCCATTTATTTTGCGGAGGCGTGCTTTGTGCCGCCCCCTTCTGCGAGGTAAAGGCCGCTTGGGTTCGGCCAAGATAAAGTTTAGCCGACAAATGTCCAAAATGATAGGATATTTCACCAAAGGGATAGGTCTGTGGCAAGGCTACATCAGCCAAGGCGGAGGCGGGGCGGGTTTGCGCTAGATTTAGGGGCTGCATCAAAATGCCTCCCATATGCAGCGGCCATCTTCAAGCCGATAGGCCTCAAAAAACTGCGTCGCATCGGGGGCGGCCTCGCCAAAGGGCACCGGCCGATCCGAAAGCGAGATCACGATCTGGCTGGGCGGCAGGCTTTGGTCCAGCAGCGGCAGCACATAGCTTTGGCACAGATGCAGCATATCGGCCGCGGCGGTGTCGAAATCGACGCTGCCGCCCAACCGCGCAATGGCAGGCGCCAAAAACCGATAGCGCACCGTCGGCCCATCAGGTCCGGGGGCGTCGGTTACGACATCCAAAAAGCGGATCACTTGGCCCGAGGGCACAGCAATCTCGAAGGTCTCGGGCGTGGTCATGCGCCCCCCTTGCACTGCACAGCAGCACAGCAGCGGGGGGCACGGATTAGGGTTGGGCAGGCCAGATCAACGTCAGCCATGATGGGATCTCCGCAAGACAAAGGGCTATAGCGGGATGTTATCGTGTTTTTTCCACGGGTTCGCCAGCTTCTTCCCACGCAGCGAGGCAAAAGCGCGGGCGACGCGGCGGCGGGTCGAGTGCGGACGGATGACTTCGTCAATAAAGCCCTTTTCGGCGGCCACAAAAGGATTGGCGAAACGGCTTTCATATTCTTTGGTCAGCCGTGCAATTTCCTCAGCTGATTTGCCGCGATGGATGATCTCGGTGGCGCCCTTGGCGCCCATCACTGCAATCTCAGCGGTGGGCCAAGCATAGTTGAAATCGCCGCGCAGATGTTTGGAAGACATAACGTCATAAGCGCCGCCGTAAGCCTTGCGGGTGATGACGGTCACCTTGGGCACCGTCGCCTCGCCATAAGCAAACAGCAGCTTTGCGCCATGCTTGATCACGCCGCCCAATTCTTGCGCCACGCCGGGCAAAAAGCCGGGCACATCGACCAAAGTCAGGATCGGAATTTCAAAGGCATCGCAAAAGCGGACAAACCGCGCCGCCTTGCGCGAACTGTCGATGTCAAGGCAGCCAGCCAGAACCATCGGCTGATTGGCAACCACGCCGACCGATTGGCCTTCGATGCGGATAAAGCCTGTGATGATATTGGCGGCAAAATCGCGTTGAATTTCAAAGAAATCGGCCTCATCGGCGATCTTGTGGATCAGCTCTTTCATATCATAGGGCTGGTTTGGATTGTCGGGGATCAGCGTATCAAGACTGGCCTCAAGCCGCTGCGGATCGTCAAAGAACGGGCGCACCGGAGCCTTTTCGCGGTTGTTCAGCGGCAAAAAGTCAATCAGGCGGCGGGCTTCGGCCAAGGCTTCGACATCGTTTTCAAAGGCGCCATCGGCGACCGAGGATTTGCGGGTATGGGTCGAGGCACCGCCCAGCTCTTCGGCGGTGACCACCTCGTTTGTCACGGTTTTCACCACATCGGGGCCGGTGACGAACATGTAAGAGCTGTCTTTGACCATGAAGATAAAGTCGGTCATCGCGGGCGAATAGACCGCCCCCCCTGCGCAAGGCCCCATGATCAGGCTGATCTGCGGCACCACGCCCGAGGCCAGCACATTGCGCTGAAACACCTCGGCATAGCCTGCAAGCGAGGCAACGCCCTCTTGGATGCGCGCGCCGCCGGAATCGTTCATCCCGATCACAGGCGCGCCATTTTGCATCGCCATATCCATGATTTTGCAGATCTTTTGCGCATGGGTTTCCGAAAGCGAGCCGCCAAAGACGGTGAAATCCTGGCTGAACACATAGACCATGCGGCCGTTCACCGTGCCCCAGCCGGTGACCACGCCGTCGCCTGCGGGGCGCTCGGCCTCCATGCCGAAATCGGTGCAGCGGTGGGCCACGAACATGTCGAATTCTTCAAACGAGCCTTCGTCGAGCAAAAGATCAATCCGCTCGCGCGCGGTCAGCTTGCCCTTGGCGTGTTGCGCGTCAATCCGGCGCTGGCCGCCGCCCATGCGAGCGGTCTCGCGACGCGATTCAAGCTGCTGCAAAATGTCGGTCATGGCTGTATCCCCCCGTGATCTGCGTTAGAATAGCCTCAGATTGCCTGCGCGGGAAGCGGAAGATCGAAAATATGCAAATATGCCTGCCGATTAAAACTGCTAATTGCAAAGCTGCAAACTTCACCGCTGCCCTGCGGTTTTTCTGGCTGCACAGCGCGCGGGTGATGGACAAGACCATGCCATAGCCCTAGCTGAGAGCGATGCAAAAACCGATATTCCTGAACCGCCGCAGCCCGCCACATATTGTCACGCTGATCCTGCTTGCAGGGATTTCGGCACTGACGATGAATATTTTCTTGCCATCGCTGCCCGGAATGGCTGCCTATTTTGACGCGCCCTATGCGCTGATGCAGCTGTCGGTCGCTCTGTATCTGGCGCTTTCGGCGGTTTTGCAGATCATGATCGGGCCAATATCGGACCGCTACGGCCGCCGCATTGTGGTGCTGGTGTCGCTGGCTCTATTTTTGGTGGCCACTGTCGGCACGCTTTTGGCGACCTCGGCGCAAGTATTTTTGGTGTTTCGCATGGCCCAAGCAGTGGTGGCTGCGGGCATGGTGCTCAGCAGGGCCGTGGTGCGCGATATGGTGTCGGATGACGAGGCGGCCTCGATGATCGGCTATGTCACCATGGGGATGAGCCTAGTGCCAATGATCGGGCCGGTGATTGGCGGTTATCTGGATGCGGCCTTTGGCTGGCATGCCAACTTTGCCCTGCTTTTGGCGCTTGGCGTGGTGGTGTTTGCGCTGTGTTGGGCCGATCTGGGCGAGACGGCCGTGATCAAAAAGATCAGTTTTGCCGCCCAGATGCGCAGCTATCCCGAGCTGCTGCGCTCGCAGCGCTTTTTAGGCTATAGCGGCGCTGCGGCGTTTTCTTCGGGCTGTTTTTACGCCTTTTTGGGCGGCGCGCCCTATGTCGGTAATGTGGTCTTTGGCTTGGGCTCGGCGCAGGTCGGGCTGCTGTTTGCAATTACGGCCTTGGGTTACACAATCGGCAATTTTCTGGCGGGGCGATTTTCGCGGCGCGTCGGGCTGAACCGGATGGTGTTGATCGGCACCATGGTGACGACGGCGGGCATGCTGATGCTGTTTGCCGTGACGGCGCTGGGGCTTTCGGGGGCCATGGTGTTTTTCGGGCTGCAAGTGACGATGGGTCTTGGCAATGGCATCGCCCTGCCCTCGGCCAATGCCGGGATTTTGTCGGTGCGGCCAGAGTTTGCCGGCACCGCCTCGGGTCTGGGCGGCGCGCTGATGATCGGCGGCGGCGCGGGGCTTGCAGCCCTTGCGGGGGCCCTACTGCCGCCGGGTGCGACCGAGATGCCGCTGGTGGTCTTGATGCTGGCCTGCTCGATAGCATCGGTCTTGTGCATTCTGGCGGTCATCCGGCGCGCGCGGGCCTTGGGTCTGGCGGCTTGACGGCGGCTTTGCAAAGCCTGATGCTGGCTTTGCAAAAGGGGGCGTCATGGCAGTGCAAAAGCTATATGCAGGGGCAAAGCTGCGCGAGTTGCGCGGCAGGCTGGCGCTGACCCAGCGCATTTTTGCCGATAAGCTGGGCGTCTCGCTGCCCTATCTGAACCAAATGGAGAACAACCACCGCCCGGTTTCGGCGACGGTGGTTCTGGCCTTGGCGCAAGAATTCGGGCTGGATGTCACCGAGCTGAACGCCGGCGAAGGCGAGCGGCTGGTGTCAGACATGCGCGAGGCGCTGGCCGATCCGGTCTTTGCCAAGGCCGCCCCGCCCTTGGCCGATCTGCGGCTTGCGGCCTCGAATGCGCCAGCCTTGGCGCGGGCGTTTTTGGATCTGCATCGGGCCTACCGGCAAAACCACGAACGCTTGGCCTCTTTGGACGAGGCATTGGGGCGCGATGACGCCGCCCTGCGCGCCAGCCCTTGGGAGGAGGTGCGCGACTTCTTTCACTATTGCGATAATTACGTCGATGCGGTCGATCGGGCAGCAGAACATGTGCTTTCTGGTGCAGCTGACGGAAAAGACGCCATAACTGGTGCAATCGAGGCCCTTGAACGCCGTGGCATCTCTGTGCATTTTTCCAACATTGGGCCGCTGCGGCGCTTTGATCCGGTGGCGCGGCGGCTTGAGATTTCGTCGACCGCGGCGGCCGCCACCAAGGCGTTTCAGCTGCTCTATCAGGTTGCCCTGCTGACCCAAAACGAGCTGATCGAGGCGACGCTGGATCTGGCGCGGTTTCAAACCCCCGAGGCGCGCGACATCGCCAAGATCGGCATGGCGAATTATTTTGCAGGCGCGGCGCTGATGCCCTACCGCGCCTTTCTTGAGGCCGCGCAAGCGACGCGGCACGATCTGGAACGGCTGGCCGATCTGTTTGGCGCCAGCATCGAGCAGGTCGCGCAGCGGCTATCAACCCTGCAACGGCCCGGCGCCAAGGGGGTGCCGTTTTTCTTTGTGCGCGTCGATCAGGCCGGCACGATCACCAAGCGGCATTCGGCCACGCGGCTGCAATTTGCGCGCTTTGGCGGCGCTTGCCCGCTGTGGAATGTGCATCGCGCCTTCGAGACGCCGGGGCATTTCCTGCGGCAATTGGCCGAAACGCCGGATGGGGTGCGGTATTTGTGCCTCGCGCGCGATGTCTCGAAACCGGGGGGGGCGTTTTTGGCCCCGGTGCGGCGCTATGCCATCGGGCTGGGCTGCGAGGTGACGCATGCCGCAAGCCTTGTCTATTCGGACGGGCTGGATCTGAAGGGGCGGTTCGAGCCCATTGGGATTTCGTGCCGGATTTGCGAGCGGCGCGACTGCCATCAGCGCGCGGTGCCGCCGCTGGAACGCGGGCTGCGGGTGGACCCCGACAGCCGCGGCGTGCTGCCCTATCAAATCGCCGATTAGCCCAGCGCCGAGAAAAACCGCGCTTGTGCCCGCCCTGCATGTTTTGAGGCGTAAAGTGCTGCATCGGCATCGGCTATCATACGATCGGCCTCGGTCGCGCCATAGCCAGTCGAGAGCGTCAGCCCAATCGAGGCCGAGACGCGGCACAGCTTGCCCTCAAATTCCACCGGCTGCGACACCCGATCAATGATGCGCTGCGCAATTTGACCCAACCGCTCTTTGCCACTCAGCCCGGGCAGCACCACGACAAACTCATCGCCCCCCACCCGCGCCACCAGATCCGAGCTGCGAGTCTCGATCGTCAGCGATTGCGCGACATGGCGTAGCACATGATCGCCCGCCGCATGGCCAAGCGTGTCATTGACCTGCTTGAAGAAATCCAGATCAATATGCATCAGACCAAAATCGACACCCTGTGCCAAAAGCGAGGGCAGCCGCGCCTCAAGCGCGCGGCGGTTGCGCAGGCCTGTCAGCGTATCGGTCAGCGCCTGCTCTTCGGCGGCAACCTTTGCGCCCTGAAGGCTTAGGTTCAGCCGTCGCAATTCCTGCATGACAGCATTTTTCACCTCGACCAGATACAGCATTTCAATCGCCAGATCGGTGGGGGCAAAATCGGCATCAGTCAGCGCATGTTGGCGCACAGCCTCTATCAGGCGAATACCAAAGGACAGGTTGATCAGCAGCCCGCCTTGGGCAGTTGGCACCGCAAGACCCCGCAGCGGTTCGGTCTTTTCCCTGTCACGCAGGCAGATTTGCAGCCGCTGACCGGGCAGATTTTGCAGATCTTTGGCACTGTGCAAGCCTGCCGGACGGCGCAGGCTAAAGACATCAAGAAAGGCTTTGCCAATCGGATCTTGGCCTTGCAGCAAATGCGCCAAGGTGCGGCCAAGGCTGAGGATGCGCCCCTGAGGGCACAGGCCAATATGCATAGGCATCAACTGCGACAGGCTTGCGGGGCTTAGGCCAAGGCCATCTAGAATCTGCATCGTCTAACGCTCTGCCGCAGCAAGATCAAAGCGGCGGCCATCGGCGTGGTTTTTGTCCAGAAGATGCACCGAGATCACCTCGCGCCCCTGATCCTGACCGCCATGCTCTAGCAGCACCAAAGCGCCGTAATCATCCGCCATCGCCCGCAACAGCCCCACCATCACATGCCCCGTGCCGGCAATCATCGGCGTGACATAAAGCCGAAACGCGCCCTGCCCCTGCTCGATTAAGGTGAAATCGGGTAAATCCAGATCGGGCAGGCCCAGCCGACCATGCTCGGGAAGATCCTCCATCGAGTGCAGAAAATCGACGAAGCTGACGCCGCCAAAGCGCAGCAGGCGGCGCAGCGATTGCAGATTGTCATGCGAGACAAGATAGGTGCCCAGATCCTCTAGCACAGTGTCGCGCGGGCGGTTCAAATGCAGGGCGGCCGTGGCAACCAAGGTTTCGGTGATGCTATCATCATAGGTCAGCAGCGGCTCAAATCCCTCGACCCCGACCCCCGCCGCAGAAGCGATCTGCGCCCAGACCGTCACCCCATAAGTATCGCGCAAAAAACATTGCAGCGAGCGATTGATAAGACCGTGCATTCGTTAACTCAATTGGTGATTCCGCGCCAGATTAGCGCGGGATCCGTTAACAAATCGACAATATCCGTTAACCTTCGGTTAAAAATCTGTCGGCGCGCCGCCTTCTTGTTTCCGTTTTGCAACGAATTGCTGCAAAGCCTCTTGCGCAGCCCCGTCCATCGCGGGGGCTTCAAACTCGGCAATGATCTGTTTGTAGATCTGATGCGCGCGTTCAGGTGTCCAGGTCGAGCCGCCCTGCTGCCAAGCCTCGTAATTGCGCCAATCCGAGACGATGGGCGCATAAAAGGCGGTGGAATAGCGGTCTTGGGTGTGCTGGCAGCCAAAATAATGCCCGCCTGGGCCAACGGCTTTGATCGCGTCGAAGGCAAGATCGTCTTCGGTGGTGGCGGTGATGCTGGATTCGAAATAGCGCTGGATCATCTGCAAAACTTCGCAATCCATCACGAATTTCTCGGGCGAGGCGATCAGCCCCCCCTCGAGCCAGCCTGCGGCGTGATAGACCATATTGGTCTGGCTTTGCACCGCCGCCCAAAGGCTGTTCGAGGTTTCCCACATCGCCTGACCGTCCGGCACATTGGCCGCACAGGTGCCCGACGAGCGCAGCGGCACCCCGTAAAACCGCACCAATTGCCCGGTCATTTGCGTGGCGCGCATATATTCCGGTGTGCCAAAAGCTGGCGCGCCCGACTTCATATCGACGTTCGAGGTAAAGGTGCCCAGCGCCACCGGACAGCCCGGTGCGATATATTGCAACAGCGCAAGCCCCGCCAAACCTTCGGCCAAAGACAGCGCCACCGCCCCCGACATCGTCACAGGCGCCATCGCGCCGGCAAGGGTAAAGGGCGTGATCACCACCGGCTGGCCGCGCTTGGCCATCCGCATCGCGCCGTCCAGCATCGGGTAGTCGTGCTGCAAGGGCGAGACCGAGTTGATATTGGTATACATCCGCGGCTTGGCTTGGAATTCGGCTTCCGAAAGCCCGCCCGCGATGCGCACCATCTCCATCACATCTTCAACCCGCTCGGCCCCCAGCGAATAGGCGTGCACGACCTTATCGGTCAGGGTCAGTTTTTCATAAAGACAATCCAGATGCCGGATCGAGGCATGGATATCAACGGGTTCCACCGGATAGCCGCCCGCGATGTGGATGCAGTTGAAATACTGCGTCAACTTCATGAATTCTTTGAAGGTTTCAAAGTCGCCCGTGCGCTTGCCGCGTTCAAGATCCCAAGCGTTTGGCGGGCTAGAGACATTGACGAACAGCATGTGATTGCCGCCCATGATCACTTCACGCTCTGGGTTGCGCGGGGTGATGGTAAAGGTCGATGGCGCGCGGGCCACCATTTCCATCACGAAATCTTCGTCCATTTTGACGTTGGTGCCGGTGACTTTGCAGCCTGCCTGCTTCAGGTAGGCCACCGCCTCGGGGTTCAGAAACTCGATACCAATGTCACGCAAAATTCGCATGGTGGTGCGGTGGATCGCCTGCACGCCCTCGGCATCCAAAGGCTCAACGGGGCGGTCAGGATTGACCGGAATCCGCCAAGGCATCTGGTCGATAACAGCAGAGCCTGCGCGGCTTTTGTTGCCAGCGCGGCCACCGGCACGGCTGCGTTTGCGGCTTGCGTCATCGCTCATGGCGGGCTCCTTGCAAAGGATCAACAAGGGGTTGATCACTGTTGCGGCCAAGATGGCGGAAAGCATGGCCAGACGCGCACCATATTACCGACTAAAATGCGTCGTTTTTGCGCCTCGGCTGGTTTAAGCTTGGCTTTGCGCCGCAATCCAAGCCGCCAGCCCGCCGATATCGGCCAGCACGACATCGGCATGGGGGGCAAGGTCGGCTTGGGTGGCAATGCCGGTCAGCACCGCAACCCGCGCCATGCCAGCGCGGCGGCCCGATTCCAGATCATGCAGGCTGTCGCCGACCATGGCGATTTGCGCAGGCTCAAGCCCAAGCTGGGTGGCAAAAGCCAAAAGCTGCCCCGGCGCAGGCTTGCCGCCCCAGCCAGAATCGCTGCCCGAGACAAAGGCGAAAAGATCGATCACGCCCGCATCGGTCAAATGCCTGCGCGCGGGGGCTTCGGTGTCATTGGTGGCAAGACCCAAGGTCAGGCCCTGCGCCGCAAGCCCGCCCAGCACCGCAGGCAGATCCACCGCCGGGATCATCGGCGCTTGGGTTGCCTGATGGTCCATCCGCGCGATCAACTCGGCCAAGGTCAGACCCGTCAGATGCGGATGCAAAATCGCGGCGATCTCGGCGGTGGTCAGCGCGATCACCGGGCTGTCGGGCGCGAAATCGCAAGCTTTGGGGTCAAAGCCCAGCACGGCGGCCAGATGCGCGCTGTCGCCGCCCAGCTCGGCCAAAAGCGCGCGGGTCCAAGCCCCCCAGCTTTGGCGAAAATCAAACAGCGTGCCGTCTTTGTCGAAAATCACGGCTTTGATCGGGGGGCGGGTCATAAAGGCCTCTTGCAAGTGAGAGTGTTGGGACGGAAGATTTAAGTCCAATGCGGCAACTGCCCGCCCGGCAAAGCTGCCCGCGCCTCCATCACCGAGAGATAGGGGCGCTGGACGGAATCGCAAAAGCCAATGACACGCGCATCGTCTTCCATCAGAAAATCCAGCACCGCACCCAAAAACACCGGCTGCTGCGCCAATTTGGCAAGCTGATCCTGCGAAGCTCCGGTGGCGTTAAGAAAGGCATCGGCAAGCTCGCCGCCGATCACCCAGATAAAGGCCTGCAAAGCGAAGGTTTCGGCCTGTTCTTGCGCGATCATCGCTTTTTCCCCAAGGTTATGCACAGTTTTGGTAAGAAAACCGAAGGATTGATGACAATCCGCGAAAGGATTTCTTAACTAGTTCTGGTGCAAAGTAAACCAAAGCACGTTTGTATTACAGGTTTGTATCGCCATGGTCGGCAAAATTCTTATCGTAGATGACGTCGCGACGAATAGGATCGTCATGAAGGTCAAGATGGCGGCGGCAGGCTATCAGCCGCTCTTGGTCGCCGATGGCGCCAGCTGTCTGGAATTGGTACGCTATGATAAGCCCGACCTTATTTTGCTGGATATGAGCCTGCCCGATATGTCGGGGCTAGAGGTGCTGCGTCGCCTGCGTGCCATGCCTGGGTTGCAGACGGTGGCGGTGCTGATGTTCTCGACATGCTTTGACCAAAAGGCGCGGGTCGCGGCGTTTCAGGCGGGGGCAGATGATGTGCTGGCCAAACCGATTGATGACCAAACCCTGATGGCGCGCATCCGCAGCTTTATGCGCGCACGCGATCTTCTGGCGGGACTTGAGGCGCATCAGAATGATTTCGCGGTTTTGGGCCTGTCGGAACCGGCGCAGGGCTTTCACCATCCGGGGGTGATTGGCCTGCTGTGCGTCCAGCCCGAGCTTGGCGCAGCCTTGCAAGCCAAGCTTGCGCCACATCTGACCGATCAGCTGCGGGTGATGACGCCGGCAGAAGCATTGGGCGATGGGCCAGCGCCCGATGTCTTTGTGCTGGACGCCGACCTAGAGGGCAAGGGCAGCGGCTTGCGGCTGATGTCGGAACTGCGCAGCCGCAGCCCGACCCGCCATGCCAGCATTTGCATTTTAACGCCACCTGAAAGCGCCTTTGTGCCGGCGGTGGCCTTTGATTTGGGGGCCAATGATCTGGTCAGCGCCTCGGTCTGCGCGCAAGAGCTGGCACTGCGGCTGTTGCGGCTGATCACGCGCAAGCGCGAGGCTGATCGGCTGCGGGCCACCTTGGAAGATGGGCTGCGGCTGGCGATGATCGACCCGCTGACAGGGCTACACAACCGCCGCTTTGGCTTGGCACAGCTGACCGCGATTTCGGCCAATGCCACCAGCACGGGCCAAGACTTTGCGGTGATGGTGGCGGATCTGGATCGCTTCAAATCCGTCAACGACCGCTTTGGCCATGCGGCCGGCGATGCGGTTTTGGTCGAGGTGGCCAACCGGCTTACGGTAAACCTGCGGCTGGGCGATGTGGTGGCGCGCATTGGCGGCGAAGAGTTTCTGATCGTGCTGCCCGCCACCACGCTGATAGAGGCCGAGGCGATTGGGCGCAGATTGTGCGAAAGCGTCGAGCAGTCGCCGATTGGCTTGGGCGGTGCCGAAGCTTTGCATGTCACGATCTCGATCGGCTTGGCCGTAAGCCTTGCCGGTCAGGCCCGCCCAACGGTGGCGCAGATCATTGACCACGCGGACCGTGCGCTGTTGCAGGCAAAATCCGATGGCCGCAATCAGGTGACGATCGGGCGGAACGCCGCTTAGGGGCGGGGCGCGTCGCGGCCGCGCTCCAACCCCTTTTGCAACCGCTCGGCAAAGCCTTGGCGCTGCGAGGGGGTCATCTGAAGCAAAAGCGCGCGCATCAGGTCTTGCCCTGCCGCCATCTGCTGACTGACGCGCTGCGATTGCTTATCAAGCAGCGCTTGCAGCTGCGCCGGATCAAAGGGCTCGGCGCGCAGAGCTGTGAGCAGATTTTGCAGATCCTGCCGCATGTCGCGGCGGGCTTGGCGAAAATCGGGCCGTTTGGCAAGAAAAGCTTTGCGCAGCTGGTCGCGTTCTTCGCGGGTCAGTGCCTCGGTAAAGGGACCAAAGCCCAGCTCGCGCACATCCCCCCCCCGCCCCGCGGGACCGCCGTGGTTCAGATAGGCGCCCGCCATCACGCCCGCCACAGCAAGGTTCAGCGCCACCGAGATCGCAAGTGCGATGCGCAGGGCTTTTGAGGCCGGTTTCACAGCAAGGCTTTGTGCGTCGGTCATGTTATTCCTCGGTCAAAAAGGCGCTAAGATCGGGCAAAAGCTCGACCTGTTCCAAGCTGGCAGAGGCGGCCCCCGCGCCTGTCACCAGATCCAAGCTGCTGGGCTGCACATAGCCGATGAACAGACCCGCCATCGCCGCAGAAGCCATCCCCGCCAAGGCCCCTGCCCCGCCGAAAAATCCCGCGAACTGCGCAAAAAGCCCCAGTTTCGGGCGCGCATCAGCCGCGGGCCAAGCCTGCCCCTGCGGCTGATGCGCTGCGGCATCGGCCAAAACCCGCGCCATCACCGCAGCCGAAGGGGCCATTGGCTTTGCTTTGGCCTGTGCAAACAGGGCGTCAAGATCATCCATCATTCGGCCTCCTCATAGCCCAACTCGGCGCGCTGCCCCGCAAGAGCAAGCGTCAGAGCGCGCTTGCCCCGAGCCGTTAAACTTTCCACTGCTTCAACCCCAATTTGCAAGATCTCTGCGATCTCGGGATTGGTTAATCCCTCAATATGACGCAAGACAACAGCGCTGCGCTGGCGCTCGGGCAGGCTTGCCAAAGCCGCATCCAGCGCCGCCATGCGGTCCGCTTCGATCATACCCGCGACGACGGTGGCCGCGTCAGAAGCCGGTTCGGCCACCGCGTCCAAAGCCTCCGCCCCCCGCCTTTGCCGCAGGCGCAGACGGTCGGTACACAGGTTTTGCGCCACCCGGTAAGCCCAGGTCGAGACCTTTGCTTCGCCGCTGCGCCAATCGGGGGCAAGTTTCCACAGCCGCAGCATGGTCTCTTGCGCGATATCCTCTGCCTCGGCGCGATCCGCCAGCAAACGGCCAGCATAGCCCACCAGTCGCGGCATCAGCCGATGCGCCAGCAATCGGGCGGCATCGGGGTCTTTGTTGGCATAAAGCACCAACAAAGCCTCGTCATCCAATTCTGCAAGGGTGTCGCGCGGCATTATCATCCTGCATTTGGCTTAACCGCGCTTGGGCGATCTCGCAATATTTATCGAAAGCGCTCCCCCCCCGCGCGGGGACAAAACGCGAGGGGGGGGCGCAGGCGGCTGGGCTTAGTTGCCATCGCCGACGTGGTCGCGACCATGCCCATCTTTACCATGCCCGTCTTTACCATGCCCGCCTTGGTGATGGCCGCGCTTGTCCATCCGCTCTTGCATCTTTTGCTTGGCGGCATCGAATTCGGCTTGGCTGATTGCGCCGTCTTTGTCGGCATCCATACGGTCAAACATCTTGTCAGCCCGCGGCGGTGCCGGCATTTCCTCTTGCGAGATCAGGCCGTTGCCGTCTTTGTCCATCCGTTTGAACATCTCGGCTGCACGGTCGGCTTTGCGCTTGGCCATCATCGTGTCATGGGCGACGGACATTTCCTCGGGCGAGAGGCCGCCGTCTTTGTTGGTGTCAGCCTCGGCAAAGCGCGCGGCCTTAAAAGCCTCGATCTCGACCTTGGTGACCTTACCATCCTTGTCGGCATCCATCGCGGCAAAGTCGAACATCGGGCCGGCACCACGCGCCATGCCCTCGGGGCCCATGCCGCTGTCTTGGGCATAGGCCGCAGCCCCCATCAGCATGGCAGCCACGATCAAAGCCGAACCGGTAAGTTTATTCTGTGACATTGTCATCTCCTGCTCTGCGCCAAGGCCGTGCTGCCGTGGCGTTCATGTCAGACAAACGCGCCAGCGCCGGCTTTCCGTCGCGCTCCGTTGCAAAAACTTGCGACAAAGCAGCACCCCCCCTCAACAAGGCGGGCGCGATACGCTATAAGCAAGGGCCAAACCAGAGGTAGAGCTATGACCCATCCCATCCATGACGCCTATGCCGAACGCCCCTTGGGCCCTGCTTTGCGCCGTGGCTGGGCGCTGCGCTGCCCAAATTGCGGCAATGGCCCCTTGCTGAAGGGCTATTTGAAGGCGCGCAGTGGCTGTGCGGTTTGCGGCCAGGATCTGACGCCGCAGCGCACCGATGATGGACCTGCCTATCTGACAATTCTGATTGTCGGCCATGTGATGGCGCCGCTGTTGATGTTTGTCTTTATACATTACCGTCCCGAGCCGATCACCATGATCACCGGATTCTCGATCTTTACCGTGGCGCTGTCGCTGTATCTATTGCCAAGGATCAAGGGCGCGATGATCGGGCTGCAATGGGCCAAGCGGATGCATGGTTTTGGCGCGCCCGATCAAGACCCTGCGCTTGCCGGTGAGTGAGCCTATTCGCCCCGCAGCCACGGTGATTTTGTGGCGGAAATACGGCGAGGGCTTTCAAATCCTGATGGGGATGCGCGGCCATGCGGCGGCGTTTATGCCGTCGAAATATGTGTTTCCGGGCGGGGCGGTCGATCCGGAAGACCGCAGCGCGGCGCCAATTGGGCTGACGCCAGACTGCGCTGCGCGTTTGGCGCTGCACTGCCCCGAAGGCGCGCCCCATGCGGGCACGCTGGCGCGCGCGGCCTTGCGTGAATTGCACGAGGAAACCGGATTGCAGATCACCTCCCCCCTGCCGGGCGATCTGCGCTTTGTGTTTCGCGCCATCACCCCGCCCGGGCGCAGCCGCCGCTTTGATGCGCGGTTTTTTCTGACCCCCGCAACCCGGATCACCGGCGATGCCGAAGGCTTTTCGGCCGCAGGCACCGAGCTGTCGCATCTGCATTGGATCGGCCTGAGCGAGGCGCGCGCGCTGGATCTGCCCTTTATCACCGAGGTGGTGCTGTCCGAGGTTACCGCCCTGCTGGGCGGCCTAAAGCAAGACGGCGTGCCGTTCTTTGACAATTCGGGCGATGTGCCCTGTTTTCGCAGGCTTTAATCGGCGTCAGACCGGCGCACCGGCCAAATCGGATGCGGCACCTGCTCTTTGGCGCGCCACAGGTATTGGCGGAAAATCTCGGCATAGCTGCGGTAAACATAGGCGCCGTTGCGACGGCGAAATTGCTCTTTGCGGTCTTGATAAAGCCGCGGCAGATCATACCAAGGCACATTTGGCATGCAGTGATGCACCACATGGAAGTTATTGTTCAAAAACAGATAAGACAGCGGGCCGCGGTCTTCGACAATCGCGGTGCGGCCGCGCGGCAGATCATGGGCGCGGTGTTCAAGATAGGTGCGGATCTTCAACAGCGCCGTGCCCAGATAGACCGCCAGCAGATAGGCCCAAAACGGCATCGCGGCCCAAGCCAGCGCCAATAGCACCAGCGCCACACCGCCAAGATGCAGCGCATAAGACAGCCACAAACGCGGCGCCCCGCGCAGCATCTTGCGCGCGTCTTGCGCCAAAAAGCTGATGGTGCCCAGCACGGGGCCAACCACCATCCGGCCCGCAAGCGTGTTGTTGATCCGGCACAGCCCCTGCATCACAGGCGACAGCCGCACCCAGACGGCGGGGTCCATATAGTTGGATTCGGGGTCGTCATAGGGGTCGGTCAGCGCGGGGTCAAAGTGGTGCTGCAAGTGGGTATCTTTGAACCGCAGATAGCTGATGAAAATCGACAGCGCCGGAAACACCAGCGCTTCGTTCAGCCATTGGGTTTTGAACGGGTGGCCGTGAATGACCTCGTGCTGCAAGGATCCGTGCAGCGCCACGCCAAGGCCCGCCAAGATCAGCGACAGCAAAGGCGCGCTGGACCACAGCCACAGGCCCAAGCCCCAAATCGCATAGCATCCTGCCAACATCAGCAGCGTTGGCCACTCTACTTTGCGAATTTGGTTCAATTTGGTCCCCATCAGACATGTTCAGACAGGCTTACCACTTGCCTTGTGGTGCCGGAACTCGGAAGATACGCAAGGTAAAGTCAATTTTGGCTTAGAAAGTCACCACATGCCGGATTTAATCGACAAACGCGACCGCGCCACCCTGTTCCGCAGCCGGCTTGCGCAGGCGATGGCGCAGCGCGGCATCAGCCAAGCCGCGCTTGCGCGGGCGACGCGGGCGGATCGCTCGACCGTTTCGGCGCTTTTGGCGGCGGGGGTGCGGCTGCCCAATGCCCAGCTTGCCGCCGATTGCGCCGCAAGCTTGGGGGTGTCTTGCGATTGGCTGCTGGGCTTGACCGACCACCCCGAACCCGTGGCCGAACTGCTTGCGGCCTCGGTCCGGCTGACCGAAGCGCCGCGCGCGCTGTTTGACGCAGAAATGATCCAGTGGCACCGCGAGGCTGCGGGCTATAAAATCCGCCATGTGCCCGCGACCCTACCCGATATGCTGAAGACGCCCGAGGTGGTGGCTTGGGAATATGCCGATCATCTGGGGCGCAGCGCCGATCAGGCGGTGGCGGCCTTTGAGGCGCAGCTGGATTGGATGCGCTCGGCGCGGTCAGATTACGAGATCGCGATGCCGCTGCATGAGATCACCGCCTTTGCCCAAGGCAGCGGCTATTGGAGCGGTCTGCCGATCGAGGCGCGGCGGGCGCAGATGGACCGCTTGATCGCGCTGACGGATGCGCTTTACCCCGCGCTGCGGATCTATCTATTTGATGCCCATAGCGTTTTTTCCAGCCCCGTGACGATCTTTGGGCCGCATTTGGCAGCGCTGTATCTGGGGCGGCATTACATCGCCTTTCGCGACCCCGAGCGGGTGCAATCCATCGTGCATCACTTTGATTGGCTGGTGCGCGCAGCGCCTTTTGGCGTGCGCGGGGTGATTGACCATCTGACCGCGCTGCGCGCCAAGATGGATCAGTAGACCACCAGCCGGGTCAGATCATAGCCGTTCCACGCCAAAATCTCGCGCGCGGCTTTCAGACGGTCGGCAGGAAAGCCGCCTCGGTTCAGAATAAAGCCAAAGCTGCCGTCCGGCGTGCCGATCACCAGCGTGCGATAATCGGCATCGGCCCAAAGCACCCACCAGGCGGCGGTTTGGCCTGCGGCGGCAAAGCGGCCCGGGCCTGTGGGCTGCAAGGGGCCTGCGCCGCGCCGCTCTTGTCCCGATTGGCACAGACGATAGGCCGCCTGCAAACCGCGCGCGGTCTGGCGGATCTCGGCCCCGCCGGGCTTGCACCGCCCCGCAGCCCCAAAGCTTGCGACCTGCGTCCAAGTGCCCGCAAGCTTGGGCAGATCCAACACCGCGTTGGAATAGATCGGCGCGTTGAGCGTGCGATAAGGGGCAAGCGCTGCGGGCTCTGGGGCGCCGCCACAGGCCGACAACAGCAACAATAGGGCAATCAGTCGATACATAGGGTTACCTTTGCGCCATCGGCTTGCAAAATCTCTGTGCAGCCCAGCATCGGGGTGATTGGGGCGCAAGTGTTTGATCGCGCGAGGCAATATCCCTCGCAATCGCTGGCCTTGCGGCAGGACTTTCCGGCGTCGGCGGTGAAATGGGTGCAGACCATTGCGCCGCCACGGCCCGCAGGCAGCCAGCTGCCGCGGGATTTCTGACAGGCCAAAGCCTCGGGCGGCAGCGGTGCCTCAGCTGGCGTGGGCGCTGCGACCGGCGCAAGCGTCGTGGTGGTGATCGCGGCCCCGGTGATCTGGTTTTCGGCCACGGGAGCTTTGGCAACCAGCCCCGCGCCAAGCGTGCAGCCGGTCAGCACAAAGGCCAAAACCAAGGCGCAAAGCCCGTGCTTCACGGTCAAAACGGCATCGGATGCGCGCGGTGGGCGGCGTCAATCTCGGCCAAGACCTCGGCCGAAAGCGTCAGGTCAGCCGCGCCAAGGGCTGTATCAAGCTGCGCAAGCGAAGTCGCGCCAATGATCGGAATGCAGGGGAAAGGCCGCGTGCGGCAAAAGGCGATGGCCATTTGTGCCGCATCTAACCCGTGGCGCGCGGCGATGCCCATATAGGCGGCCACGGCGGGGAAAACCTGCGGCGTCACCCGCCCCGAAAGATCGGCGTTCAGCGCGCGGCGCGAGCCTTCGGGCGTGACATCGCCCGCATATTTGCCGGTCAGCAGCCCCGTGGCCAGCGGCGAGAACGCCAGCAGCGGCATCTCTTCCAGCGCCGAAAGCTCGGCCCAATCGGTGTCAAAATGCCGGCACAGCAGCGAATATTCGTTCTGCACCGTGGCCATGCGCGGCAGGCCATGCGTCTGGGCCAGTGCCAGCCACTTTGCCGCCCCCCATGCGGTTTCATTCGACAGCGCGATATGGCGGATCTTGCCCTCGGCGATCAGCGCGGCGGCCACCTCCAGCACCTCGATCATATTGGCCTCGATCTCGGCCCGGTTTTGCCCCGAGGGGTTATAGCCCCAGTTGCGGCGAAAGTGATAGACTGCGCGGTTGGGCCAATGCAGCTGATAAAGGTCGATGTAATCGGTTTGCAGACGCGCCAGCGACGCCTCGACCGCCGCGCGCAGCACCGCCCCAGTGATCGGCCCACCCTCGCGCGCCACGCCCTTGCCACCCGGCACCTTCGAGGCCAGCACCAAGCGCTCGCGCCCGCCGCGCGCGGCCAGCCAATTGCCGATGATGGTTTCGGTCAGCCCCAAAGTTTCCAGCCGCACCGGATTGACCGGATACATCTCGGCGGTGTCCCAAAAGCTGCAGCCGCGCTCAAGCGCGCGATCCATCTGGGCGTGGCCCTCGGCTTGGGTGTTCTGGCTGCCCCAAGTCATGGTGCCAAGGCAGAGGGTCGAGACCTGAAGTCCGGTGGTTCCCAAAGCGATCTGCTGCATCGTGCTCTCCTGTTTTGGGGGAACTTAGGACGGGCGGGCGGCCAAGGAAAGCCCTGCAATGGCGGCTTTGCGAATGCGGTTTGGCAAAGGGCGCGCGCGCACATCCTCTGGCAAGTGGCGCGCGCTTGGGGTAAAGAGCGGCCAAGACATCGAAAGGCTGCGCGCATGGCACGAATTCTGATCACCTCGGCTATCCCTTATATCAACGGGATCAAGCATCTGGGCAATCTTGTGGGCAGCCAATTGCCCGCAGATTTGTTCGCGCGCTACATGCGCGGGCGGGGTCACGAGGTGATGTTCATTTGTGCCACCGACGAACACGGCACCCCCGCCGAGCTGGCCGCTGCCAAAGCCGGCAAGCCCGTCGAGGCCTATTGCGCCGAGATGCACGAGGTTCAGGCCGAGATTGCGCGCGGCTTTCGGCTGTCGTTTGACCATTTTGGCCGCTCGTCCAGCCAGCGCAATCACAAGCTGACCCAAGGCTTTGCAGCCGCACTTGATGCCGCAGGGCTGATCGAGGAAGTGGTCGAAAAGCAGGTGTTCTCGATTGATGACAACCGGTTTTTGCCCGACCGCTATATCACCGGCACCTGCCCCAACTGCGGCAATACCTCGGCGCGCGGCGATCAATGCGAGGAATGCACCAAGCAGCTGGATCCGACCGATCTGATCAACCCGCGCTCGTCGATCTCGGGTTCGACCAATCTGGAGGTGCGCGAGACCAAGCATCTGTATCTGCGCCAGCGCAGCCTGCGTGACAAGCTAGAGGCTTGGATTGACAGCAAAAAAGACTGGCCGATCCTGACCACCTCGATCGCCAAGAAATGGCTGAATGACGGCGAAGGCCTGCAAGATCGCGGCATCACCCGCGATTTGCATTGGGGCATTCCAGTGCAAAAGGGCGATCAGCCTTGGCCGGGGATGGAAGGCAAGGTGTTTTACGTTTGGTTCGATGCGCCGATTGAATATATCGCGGGCACTGCCGAATGGGCCGATGCGCATGGGCTGGACGACGCCGCTTGGCAGCGCTGGTGGCGCACCGATATGGGGGCCGAAGATGTCACCTATTACCAATTCATGGGCAAGGATAACGTGCCCTTCCACACGCTGTCTTTCCCCGCCACCATCATCGGGTCGGGTCAGCCGTGGAAGCTGGTCGATTATCTGAAGTCCTTTAACTATCTGAATTATGACGGCGGCCAGTTTTCCACCAGCCAAGGCCGCGGCGTGTTCATGGATCAGGCGCTGTCGATCCTGCCGTCGGATTACTGGCGTTGGTGGCTGTTGAGCCATGCGCCGGAATCGGCGGACAGCGAATTCACTTGGGAGAATTTCCAAGTTTCGGTGAACAAGGATCTGGCGGATGTCTTGGGCAATCTGGTCAGTCGCGTCACCAAATTCTGCGTCTCGAAATTCGGTGCCGAGGTGCCAGCGGGCGGGGCTTTTGGCCCGCAAGAGGCCGCCCTTATCGCTGATCTGGGCGCGCGCATTACCACCTATGCCGGCCTGATGGAGGCGATGGAGGTGCGCAAAGCTGCCGCCGAGCTGCGCGCGATCTGGGTGATTGGCAACGAATATCTGCAATCCTCGGCGCCTTGGACCGTGGTCAAGACCGACCCCGAGCAGGCGCAAGCGATGATCCGTTTGGCGCTGAACCTGATCCGGGTTTACGCGATCCTGTCGCGGCCTTTCATCCCGGATGCGGCGGCGGCGATGATGGCGGCGATGGGGTCGGACGATTGGACTTGGCCGGATGATATCTCGGCTGCGATGCGGGCGCTGCCTGCGGGTCAGGGCTTTAGCGTGCCTGAAAACCTGTTCCGCAAGATCACCGATGAAGAGCGCGCCGATTGGCAAAGCCGCTTTGCCGGAACCCGCGACTGACGCCAGACTTTGGGCGCAAGCGGGGCAGACACTCGGCGGGAACAGGGGGGGGGCGGCGGCGTGATGGACGAGCAGAGCAGGTTTGTTGCCAAAGGGTCGGCGCATGTCAAACTTGCGGGCCCGATCGAGCCGCTGGACGTCACCTTTGTTCTGCTGCCAAAGTTTACGATGCTGGCGTTTTCCTCGGCGATTGAACCGCTGCGGATGGCCAATCAGCTGACGCAAAAGGTGCTGTTTCGCTGGCAGGTGCTATCGGACGATGGCGGGCCGGTGGCCTGTTCAAACGGCGTGCCGGTGATGGCAGAGGGGGCTTGGGCCAAATCCAAGCCCGAAGGTCTGGTTCTGGTCTGTTCTGGCGTCGAACCCGAAGGCAAGGCCTCGGTCGCATTGGGCGATTGGTTGCGCGCGCTGTGGCGGCGGGGGCGCGTGGTGGGCGGGCTTTGCACCGGAGCCTATGCGCTGGCGCAGGCGGGCATCCTGAAGGGGCACCGCTTTACCATGCATTGGGACAATATCGCGGCCTTTGTCGAAAACCACCCCGAGCTGACCCCGGCGCGGCAGGTGTTTTGCATTGATGACCGTGTGGTCAGCTGTGCCGGCGGCATTGCGGCGGCCGATCTGATGCTCAAGCTGATCAGCGACCGCTGCGGCGCCAAGCTGGGGCAAGAGGTGATGAACATGTGCCTGCTGACGCGGCGGCGCGACGAGGCGGATCATCAGATCACCTCGCTGGCCGCGCGCTTGGGCACCCGCCATAACAAGCTGTTGCAGGCCGCCGCTTATCTGGAAGCGCGGATCGAGGAAGACTTTGATCTGGACGCTTGCGCCGCCCACTTGGGCCTGTCGCGACGCCAGATCGAGCGGCTGTTTTCCAGCCATCTGAACACCACGCCGGTGCGCTATATGAACGATCTGCGCTTGGCGCATGGCCGGTCTTTGCTGGCCGAAACCGATATGAAGGTCAGCGAAGTGGCGCTGGCCTGCGGCTATGCCTCGACCTCGCATTTCTCGAAATCCTTTCGCAAGAAATACGGCACCTCGCCCTATCGGTTTTCGCATTTCGGCGGCTGATTGCCGCGCCCCGCTCTCTTGCACCGCCCCGCCCCAAGGTCTAAGCACGGCCCCAAGAAAAGGAGACGCCGATGCCGAGTTTTCTGTCCACCACCGACGCCGATTTCGAGGCCCGCTTTACAGCCCAACTGGGGATGAAGCGCGAAGAGGCCGAGGATGTCGACCAAGCCGTCAGCGCCATCATCGCCGATGTGCGCGCGCGTGGCGATGCGGCGGTGATCGAGCTGACCGCCAAGTTTGACCGCCTGACGCTGACGCCCGAAACGCTGGCGTTTTCGCCTGCCGAAATCGAGGCCGAATGCGCCAAAGTCGGCGAGGAAGACCGCGCGGCCTTGATGCTGGCGGCAGAGCGCATTCGCGCCTATCACGCGCGCCAGATGCCCGAAGATGCGATGTGGCAAGACGAGGCGGGCGCAAGCCTTGGCTGGCGCTGGACGCCGGTTTCGGCGGCGGGGCTTTATGTGCCGGGGGGGATTGCCTCTTATCCTTCCTCGGTTTTGATGAATGCGATCCCTGCCAAAGTTGCCGGGGTTGCGCGGCTTGCGATCACCTGCCCCACCCCGGACGGCGTGGTCAACCCTTTGGTTTTGTTGGCCGCCCGCATTGCTGGCGTTGATGAGGTTTACCGCATTGGCGGCGCGCAGGCGGTGGCGGCCTTGGCCTATGGCACAAAAACCATTGCTGCGGTCGATAAGATCACCGGCCCCGGCAATGCCTATGTGGCAGCGGCCAAGCGGCGGGTGTTTGGCCGTGTTGGTATTGATATGATCGCAGGCCCCTCCGAGATTTTGGTGATTGCCGATGGCGATAACGATCCCGATTGGATAGCGCTTGATCTGTTAAGCCAAGCCGAACACGATGCCTCGGCGCAGTCGATTTTGATCACGCCGGACGCAGGCTTTGCCCGTGCCGTGGTGGCGGCGGTGGAAAAGCGGCTGGAAACGCTGGAGCGCCGCGCGGTAGCGGGCGCGTCTTGGCGCGACAATGGCATGGTGATCGTGGTGCGCGATCTGGATGAGGCCGCTGCCCTGTCAAACCGCATCGCCCCCGAGCATTTGGAGCTTTGCACCGCCGACCCCGAGGCTTTGTCGCAGGCGATCACCCATGCCGGTGCGATTTTCCTTGGCGCTTGGACGCCCGAGGCGATTGGCGATTATGTTGGCGGGCCGAACCATGTGTTGCCGACGGCGCGGTCGGCGCGGTTCTCTTCGGGGCTGAATGTGCTGGATTTTCTGAAACGCACCACGCTTGCCAAGATGACGCCCGAGGCTTTGCGCAAGATCGGCCCTGCGGCCGAGCGGCTGGCGATTTCGGAAAGCCTGCAAGCGCATGGGCTTTCGGTGCGCGCGCGGCTGGATAAATTAAACGCAGCCGATTGAGAAAAAGCACCGCCTGCGCGGGCAAAGCGGAATGGCGGTTGAATTTGGCCGCCGAACCGCTCAGGCTGGCACGGCATGACTGTTCAGGACCCGCCCGATGACCAACCGAATCTGCGCCATTGAGATCGACGAAAAGGGGCTGGTGCGCCCCACGCCCGAGATCGAGCAAGAGCGCAAAGTCGCGATCTTTGATCTTTTGGAGGAGAATTCCTTCACCCTGCCCGCGCGCGAGGATCGTGCTGCGCCGGCAGGCCCCTACCGCTTGGGCCTGTCGATCCGCGAAGGCCGTTTGGTGTTTGAACTCAGCACCGAAGCCGGCGATAAGGTTGGCGAATTTCATCTGTCGCTTGGGCCGTTCAAGCAGGTGGTGAAGGATTACTTTCAGATCTGCGAAAGCTATTTTGATGCGGTCAAACGCCTGCCCCCCAGCCAGATCGAGGCGATTGATATGGCGCGGCGCGGCATTCACAACGAGGGCGCCTCGGTGCTGCAAGACCGGCTGAACGGCAAGGCCGTGGTGGATATCAACACGGCGCGGCGATTGTTTACCTTGATTTGTGTGATGCATTGGGGCTGATGATGGATTTTCCGCAAGCGGTTCTGTTTTGCTGTGATCACAACGCCGTGCGCTCGCCGATGGCCGAAGCGATGATGAAAAAGTTCTACGGCCAGCGCGCCTATGTGCAATCCGCGGGCTGCAAGAATGATATGGAGATTGACGGGTTCTCTATCGCGGTTTGTGAAGAAATTGGCGTGGAATTGTCACGCCACCGCGCGCGCTCTTTTGCCGAAATGGAGACGCATGGCGAAGATCTGGGCCAGTTTGATCTGATCATCGCGCTGTCGCCCGCCAGCCAGCACGCCGCACTGGATCTGACCAAGACCTATCATCTTGCGGTGGAATATTGGCCGATCATCGACCCCACCGCCTTGGGCGAGACCCGCGAGGCCAAGCTTTCGGCCTACCGCCAAGCCCGCGATCAGATCAAAGAGCGGGTGATCGCCCGCTTTGGTCCGCCAAGCCTGCCTTAGGCAAAGATCACCTCGACGCGCAAACCGGGGTTTTCGTCTGACAACACAATCTGCGCGCCAAGGCGGGTGGCGATGGCCTTGACCAGCGCCATGCCTAGCCCATTGCCGCCGCCGGTGCGGTTGGGGTCCAGCCGGTAGAACAGCTCGAACACCTTGTCCCGTTCGGCGGCCGGAATGCCGGGGCCGCTATCTGCGACCCAAAGTGCGACGCCCTTGGCGCGCGGCGCAGCACCCAAGACAATCGCGGTGCCTGCGGGGCAATGGTTGATGGCGTTTTGGATCAGATTTGCCAGCAACTGCGCCAACATCGCTGCATCGCCCTGCACGCTGAGGGCCTGCGGTGTGGCCAGCAAGGTCAGGCTCTGGCCGCGCTCCTCGGCCAAAGGCGCAAAGGTTTCCGCCAGATCCGCCAGCAAAGGCGCCACCGCCACCGCCGTCAGCCGTAGATCCGCCTGCGCGGTTTCCAGCCGCGAGATCCGCATGATGGCGTCAAAGATGCTGTTCAGCCGGCGCAACTCGGCCTCGATGCCGTCGATCAAATCACGCGCATCGCCGCCCGCGTCCAGCGAGGCTTGCGCACTGTCGATCAGCAAAAACGCCCGCGACAAGGGCGTGCGCAGATCATGGGCGATGGCGGCAGCACTGGCGCGGGTGGTCTGCATCAGCACCGAAAGCCGGTCTAGATGCAGGTTGATCGCTTGGCTGACGCGGTCGATCTGGTCTTGCGCGGCAGAGATCGGCAGCCGCGCGCCGACCTCGCCTTGGCTGACGCGGTCCAGCGTGGTGGCCATGCTGTCAAGCTTGCGCAGGGTTTGCAGGCTGGCGGCAAAGCCCAGCAGCAAAAAGGCCGCCGACATCACGCCGCCCAAGCCGACAAAGGCCGCGATCATGCGGGCCTCTTGGGTTTCGACCGCTTCCAAACTGCGCCCCACCACCAAGGTCAGGCTGCCAATCCGGTCTTTGTGGATGTAGAAATTCGAGGTCTCGGAGATATCTGCGGCCGAGGTAAAGACCCTGACCGTCATGTGATTGGTGGACCAGCCCGCCAGATTGGGCGGAATGCTGATATTGCCGGCAAGATTGTTGCCTTGGCTGTCAAACAGCCCGATCACCCGCTGTTTTTCGCCCAAAGGTTGGCGCAGATCGTTGATCACCTCGACCAAAGCCTGCGGTCCGCCCTCGCGGTAGATCTGCGCCAAGGCCAAACGGTCGCCGCCGATCTGGGTTTCAAGGGCTGCCAACATCTCGCGTTGCAGATAGAAATAGGCGCCAACCGAGGCCAGCGTCAAAATCAGCAGCAAAATCGCCGTGGCGCGCACTGCGGTCTTGAACGCCGCCCCCGAGGTAACGCTAGCGTGGTCCATGCATCGAATACCCCGTCGAGCGCACCGTGTGGATCAGCGGCAGATCAAAGGGCTTGTCGATCTTGGCGCGCAGGCGGCTGACATGGGTTTCAACCACGGTGGTATTGGGTTCAAAGTTGAAATTCCATACCTGTTCCAGCAGCATCGTGCGGGTGACCACGCGGCCTGCATTGCGCATCAAAACTTCAAGCAGCGCGAATTCTTTTGATTGCAGTTCAATCACTTGCCCCTGCCTGCGCGCGGTGCGGGCCAAAAGATCGAGGCTTAGATCGTGAACCGTCAGCACAGGAGTTTCAGTGCTGTCTTTGTGGCGCCGCGACAAGGCCACCACCCGCGCCAGCAGTTCGGAAAAGTGAAACGGTTTGACAAGATAGTCATCCGCCCCCGCAGCCAGCCCTTCGACCCTGTCGCTGACATCGGCCAGCGCAGTTAAAAACAACACAGGAGTTTGATTGCGCGCGGCCCTAAGCGCACGCACCACCGAAAGCCCATCCATCCCCGGCATCATCCGGTCCAAAATCGCCAGATCACAGCTGTTATAAAGACAATAGGTCAGCGCCTCGCGGCCATCGGTGACATGATCCACCGAATGGCCGTTTTCACTCAGGCCATTGGTGATAAAGCTTGCGACCTTGGGATCGTCTTCTGCCAGCAGGATTTTCATCTTTGGTCCTATTTGGCCAGGTCTTGGCCGTTTTTTGATTTTGACGCAAAAGCCCGTGCAAATCCAGCTTTGCAGCCCTGCTTTACGCCGAAGTAAACTTCGGGCAAAGCTTGCGCGGCAGTAGGCTTGCACAAGCAGGTGATCGTGCGGCGGCCGGTGGGGCCCAAGAAGACCGGAGTATATGTGAAGAACCCGACCCTTCAGAGCATGGGCCGCTGCGCGCGGGTGGGCCAAGGACTTTGGCAAAGGCTGAGGGTATTGCAGCAGATCAAGCTTGATCTGCTTAAGGAACACAATGGAAAACGATGAACCAAAGCCCTGGCAGGCTTGGCTGGCGCGGATGCAGGCGCATCGCGGGCTGCGGCTGCTGGGATCGCTGGCGGTGGCGGCGGTTGGGATCTATGCGCTTTATGTGATGGCCGGGCATGTGACCTGGTCCGAGGTCAAGGCAGATTTGCAAGCGGTGCCGGGCTCTGTGCTGGCTTGGGCGATTTTGGCGGCAACCTTAAGCTTTGCCTCGCTGGGGGCTTATGATGTGTTGTCGGTCAACAGCATGGCGCCCAAACGCGTGCCAAGCTGGGTGTCTTTGCTGACGGGGGCAAGCGGCTATGCGATTTCCAATCTGCTGGGGGCGTCTTGGCTGACGGGCACGGCGGTGCGCTACCGCATTTACGGGCGACGCGGCTTGGATTTTGCGCAGGTTTTGGCGGTTCTGGCGGTGTCTTGGTCGGCGTTTTGGATGGCCTCGCTGCTGATATTGGGCGCTTTGATGGTGCTGCATCCGGCAGGGCTTGCGGCGGTTTTGCCGCTGTCGGGCGGGGCAGAGCTGGCCTTGGGTCTGGCGATTTTGCTGGTTTTGGGCGGGTTTTTGCTGTGGATCGGTCGCGGCGCGCGCGGGTTTCGGCTGGCGGGCAAGACCTATAACCTGCCCAGTTTGCAGCTTGCCTTGGCGCTTATGGCGGTGGCGGTGGCGGATCTGATCTTTGCCTCGGCCACGCTTTATATCTTGATGCCTGCCACGGTGACGACAAGCTATGCGGTGCTGTTTGTGGTGTTTATCGCAGCCCTGACCTTGGGCATCATCAGCCACACCCCGGCAGGTGTGGGGGTGTTCGAGGCGACGATCATCCTTGGCTTGGGCGCGGTCGGTCGGTCGGATGTGCTGGCGGGCTTGGTGCTGTTTCGGCTGGTCTATACCGTGCTGCCCTTTGTGGTGGCAGGGCTGGGGCTGGCCGTGGTTTGGCTGGTGCAGCATTTTCGCCCAGCACCTAAGGGCTGAAATGCAAAGGGCAGGCAAGGCGTGATGCCCCCCCTGCCCTGAACCGCCCCATATCAGGCCGCTGCTCTGCCACAGCGGCCCAAAGCGTTACATCGTGGCGATAACGGCCCCGATGAACAGCGGTTTTCCGTCCCGCAGCACCCGCAACAGCACTGCCGATTTCTGCGGCGCGCCCGCGATGGCACGGCGCAAGGCCGCAGCGCTGTCGACCGGCTGCCCTGCCGCCTCGACAATCACATCGCCCGATTGCAGCCGGTCGGCATTGTCGGAACTGGCCGCGACCTTATCCACCACCAGCCCCGTGACATCGCCGGGCAGGCCAAGGCTTTGTGCGACATCTGGCGTCAGCGGCTGCACGCTCAGCCCCAAGGGCGCAATCGCATTGCCGGTGCCATCGGTTGCCGAGGCGCTGGCCAGTTGCAGCTTGTCAGCCGAAAGCGTGCCGATGGTCACGGCGACGCTTTGCGGCTTGCCATCGCGCAGGATCGACAGCTGGGCAGTCTTGCCGCTGGCAATCCCCGCCACCAGAACCGGCAGCGCGTGGGTCTTATCGACCGCGGTGCCGTCAACAGCGATGATCACATCGCCGCTTTGCAGATCGGCCTTGGCGGCAGGCCCATCGGGCTGCACCGAGGCCACAATCGCGCCGCCTTGCGACGCCAGCCCAAGCGCTTGCGCAAGATCAGGCGTGACGGTCTGGATCATCACCCCCAGCCAGCCGCGATTGACCTGACCGTGATCGCGCAGCTGCGCCACCACATCGGCGATGGTCTGGGCGGGCACCGAAAAGCCAATACCAACCGACCCGCCGCTGGGGCTGTAGATCGCCGTGTTCATCCCCACCACATCGCCTGCGGTGTTAAACAAGGGCCCGCCCGAGTTGCCTTTGTTGATCGCGGCATCGGTCTGGATAAAGTTGTCATAGGGGCCTGCATGAATATCGCGCCCCAGCGCCGAGACGATGCCCGAGGTCACCGTGCTGCCCAAGCCAAAGGGGTTGCCGATCGCCACCACCGCATCGCCCACCCGCAAGGGATCGGCATTGCCAAGCTTGGCTGCGGGCAGATTTGCAGCCCCTTCCAGTTTGATCAGCGCGACATCGGTCATCGGATCGGTGCCGATGACATGGGCGGTATAGCTCTTGCCATCTTGCAGCGTGACTTTGATCGCGGTTGCACCTTTGACCACATGGTTGTTGGTGATCACCTCGCCATCAGCCGAGATGATAAAGCCCGAGCCCAAGCCATGCATCACCCCGCCATTGGGCTGCTGGTCTGGCACTTGGTTTTGATCGGGGCTTTGGCCAAAGTTCTGATCGGGCATGCCAAAGCGCTTCATAAACTCTTGAAACGGATCGGCGGTGTTCTGGGCGCTGGCCATCTCGGCGGCATCAGATTTGGCGGTCACTTCGATATAGACCACCGAAGGCGTTACTTTTTGCACCAAATCGGCATAGCCCGACAGCGGCACTTCGGCGTGCAGCGCGGTCACAGCAGAGGGCAAGGCCAAAGTTGCAGCCAGCGTGCTGGCCATCAAGGCAGCCCGCAACGAGGCATGCAGGCGAAAGGACAAAGGCTTGGACATGGAGTGCTCCTGAAACAAGGGCCCGCAGCGGCGGGTCGGTGTAAATACCCTCGCGCCCAGCGCTGTCGCGCGGTTTGCGGAAAACTTACCGTTTTGTAACCTCGCGGCTTCGTGATAGATCTGCGACACTTTACCAAATCGCGGTGACACCCCCGATAGCCTATCTCGCAGATACAGCGCGCGCTTTGCGCGACAGGAGACTGCTATGGATTTCGGCTTTTCTGCCCTTGATCTGGCCCGAGCACAATTTGCCTTCACAATTTCGGCCCATATCATTTTTCCAGCCTTCAGCATCGGGCTGGCCAGCTTTTTGATGGTGCTAAACGGGTTGTGGCTGTGGCGTGGCGATCCGGTCTATCTGCGGCTTTTCAACTACTGGAAGACCATCTTTGCGGTGGTCTTTGGCATGGGTGTGGTGTCGGGCATTGTGATGTCTTATCAGTTTGGCACCAATTGGGCGGTGTTTTCCGACAAAGCCGGCCCGGTGATTGGGCCTTTGATGGGCTATGAAGTGCTGTCGGCGTTTTTCCTAGAGGCGGGCTTTTTGGGCATCATGCTGTTTGGCCGCGAACGGGTTGGGCCGCGTCTGCATATGGCGGCGACCACGATTGTGGCGGCGGGCACGCTGTTTTCAGCGTTTTGGATCCTGAGCGTGAACAGTTGGATGCAGACCCCTGCGGGCTATGCGATCAACGAGGTGGGCCAGTTTATCCCCGACGATTGGCTGGCGATTATCTTTAACCCGTCTTTCCCCTACCGCTTGGTGCATATGGTGCTGGCGGCTTATCTGACCACGGCTTTTGTGGTTGGCGCCGTGGGGGCATGGCATTTGATGCGCAGCCCTGAAAGTGCGTCAGCACGGGTGATGTTTTCCATGGCGATGTGGATGGCGCTGATTGTCACCCCGCTTCAGATCGTGGCAGGCGATGCGCATGGCTTGAATACGCTGGAACATCAGCCCGCGAAAATCGCCGCGATGGAGGGGCATTTTGAAAGCTATCCCGAAGGCCGCGTGCCGCTGATCCTGTTTGGCATCCCCGATGACAAGAACGAGACCGTGCATTACGCGCTCGAGATTCCCTTGCTGGGCAGTCTGATCCTGACGCATGATCTTGATACGCCGATGCAGGGGCTTGATGCCTTCCCACCCGAGGATCGCCCGAAATCGGCGCTGATCTTCTGGACCTTCCGCATCATGGTGGCGGCTGGCTTTGCCATGCTGGCGATTGGGCTTTGGTCGGCAGTTGCGCGCTGGAAGGGGCGGCTTTATCAGGCAAAATGGCTGCACCGCGCCGCCTTTGTGATGGGACCATCGGGGTTTTTGGCGGTGCTTTGCGGTTGGATCACCACCGAAGTTGGCCGCCAGCCCTTTACCGTCTACGGGCTGCTGCGCACCGCGGACAGCGCCTCGACGCTAAGTGCGCAAAGCGTTGGCACCTCGCTTGTGGCCTTTATTCTGGTCTATTTCTTTGTCTTTGGGTCGGGCACTTTTTACGTTCTGCGATTGATGTCAAAACGGCCCAAGGATCAGATTTCACTGGAAAAGATCGGCCCAACCCGCAGCGCAGGCATCACCCAGCTTGCAGGCATGCCCCCTAAGGGAGACGCGAAATGATCTTTGATCTTGCCTCAATCTGGGCGGCGCTGATTGCCTTTGCGGTGCTGGCCTATGTCTGTCTGGATGGCTTTGATCTGGGCATCGGGATCTTGTCGCCTTTCTTGAAGGATCGCGGCGAAAAGCATCTGGCGATGAACACGATTGCCCCGGTGTGGGATGGCAATGAGACTTGGCTGGTTTTGGGCGGTGGCGGGCTGTTTGCGGTGTTTCCGCTGGCCTATGCCATTGTGATGCCAGCGCTTTATCCGCTGATTATCGTCATGCTGCTGGGGTTGATCTTTCGCGGCGTCGCCTTTGAATTCGTGCATCGCACCAAGCGGATGCAGGGGTTTTGGGAATGGGGTTTTGCGCTGGGGTCTATCCTTGCAGCTATAGCGCAGGGCTTGGCGCTGGGGGGATTGGTGCAGGGCATCACCGTGCAGGGCCGCAGCTTTGGCGGTGGCACATGGGATTGGCTGACGCCGTTTTCGGTGCTGACGGCGGTGGCGCTGGTGGCGGGCTATGCGCTGCTGGGTGCGACATGGCTGAACATGAAGACCGAAGGCGCGTTGCAAGCCCGCGCCCAAGCCATCGCCAAGCCGCTGGCCTTGGGCTTTGTGACGCTGATCGGCGCGGTCAGCCTTGCCACTGTCTTTGTGCGGCCCGAGTATATGGCGCGCTGGTTTGGCTATCCGACCATCGTGTTTTCGCTGACCGTGCCGCTTTTGGTGCTGGCGGTGGCTTGGGTGCTATGGCGCGGTTTGCGCGATGGCCATGACGGGCGGCCTTTTGTTGCCACCTTGGGGCTGTTTGCGCTGTCTTATATCGGGCTTGGTATCAGCTTTTACCCCCATATCGTGCCGCCAAGCCTGACCATTGCCGAAGCCGCAGCGCCAGAGTCTTCGCTGGCCTTTCTGCTGGTGGGGGCCTTGGTGCTGATCCCGATGATTCTGGCCTATACCGCCTATTCCTATTGGGTGTTTCGCGGCAAGGTTCGGCCTGAAGATGGCTATCACTGATGCGGCGCTGGCTGTGGTTTGTGGGGATTTATCTGGCGGGCATCGTGGTGATTGGCACCATCGCGATGCTGATCCGCATGGTCTTGATCCCTTAGCTGCCCGCAGGGCGGCGTGCCTAACAGGTCGTGCCAAACAGTTCGTGATTGGCGCGCGGCGCTCTCCTCTGCTATTGGCGTAAAACCGCAAAGCTGGGGATCTGGGGCCGCCGTGAATGATTGACGCAAAACTTTTGCCGCTGCAACGCAGGCTTTTGGCAGGTCCGGCGCGGCTGATGGTGGCGCGCGGGATTGGCGCGGATGAGATCAGCATTGCAGGATTTTGCCTTGGGCTGTTGATCCTGCCCGCGCTTTGGCTGGGCCAGTATCACACCGCGCTGGTGATCTTGGCGCTGAACCGTCTGGCCGATGGCTTGGACGGCGCCGTGGCGCGGCAGGTTGGGCCGACCGATCGCGGCGCTTTTCTGGACATCTGCCTTGATTTTCTGTTCTACGCGCTGCTGCCCTTGGGCTTTGCGCTGGCCGATCCCGCGCAAAACGCGCTTTATGCAGCGCTGTTGATCGCAAGCTTTGTCGGCACCGGATCGTCATTTCTGGCCTTTGCAGCCATTGCCGCCAAGCGCGGCGAAACCACAAAGGCCTATCCCAACAAGGGCATCGCCTATCTGGGCGGGCTGACCGAAGGCGCTGAAACCATTGCGATTTTTGCACTGATGTGCCTGTTCCCCGCAGGGTTTCCGCTGCTGGCGCTGCTGTTTGCGCTGGCCTGCGCGCTGACCACCTTGGTGCGCTGGCGCATGGGCTGGCAGGCCTTTACCACGATGACAACTGAAAAGGATATTTGATGCGTTTTGCCTCGTTAACCGCCCTTTGCCTGAGCCTTGCCACCCCCGCGCTTGCCGATTGGCCGCAAACCCTAGAGGCCGCGCGCGGGCAGACGGTTTATTGGAACGCCTGGGGCGGCGATGCGCGCACCAATGCCTTTATCGCTTGGGCCAGCACCCAGACCGAGGCGCGCTACGGCGTCAAGATCGAGCAGGTCAAGCTGACCGACACCGCCGAGGCGGTCTCGCGCGTGTTGGCCGAACAGGCGGCGGGGCAAAGCAGTGGCGGCTCGGTCGATATGATCTGGATCAACGGGCCGAATTTTCTGGCGATGAAGCAACAGGGCCTGCTGCATGGCCCCTTTGTCGCCGATCTGCCGAACGCTAAATATCTGAATCTGGGGCCAAATGCGCCTGCTTCAGTCGATTTCACCGTGCCGGTCGAGGGCATGGAATCGCCTTGGCGTTTGGCAAAGTTTGTCTTCAGCTATGACAGCAAACGGGTGCAGGATATGCCCGAAGATATGGCGGGTTTTGTCGCTTGGGCCGCCGCCCACAAGGGCCGCTTGACGCATCCTGCGGTGTCGAACTTCATGGGGGCGACGTTTTTAAAGCAAGCGCTGATCGAGCTTGCCCCTGATCCCGCAGCGCTGCAACAGCCGGTGACCGAGGCCGCCTTTGCCGCGCAAACCGCGCCGCTTTGGGCTTGGTATGACGCGCTGCGCCCGAACCTGTGGCGGCAAGGCGAAACCTTTCCCGAAAACGAATCGGTGCAAGCCCAGATGCTGAACGACGGCGAGATCGACATCGCGATGTCTTTTGATCCGGCCAGCACTGCGGCGGCGATTGCCGATGGCACTTTGCCCGAAACCGCGCGGGTCTGGGTGCCAAAGGCGGGCTCGATTGGCAATATCAGCTTTGTCGCCATTCCTTTTAACGCAGCCCATGCCGCAGGGGCCGAGGTGGTGGCGAACTTTCTGCTAGAGCCTGCAACCCAAGCGCATATGCAAGATATCTCGGTGCTGGGAAGCTTTTCGGTGCTGGACAGCGCCAAGCTGGATGCGGCAGGGCTTGCGGCCTTTGCAGCCCTGCCCAGCGCGCCCGCCCTGCCCGCTTTGGCCGATCTGGGCCCGACCCTACTGGAGCCGCACGCAAGCTGGATGAGCCGGCTGACCGAAGACTGGGCAAAGCGTTACACCAAATGAGGCCAGAGGGCCAAGCGCTGCGCCGCTCGGTGCTGATCGTGGTGGTTTTGGCCGTGGTCTTGCCGATTGTGGCGGGCGCGGGCCAGACCCTGCGCACCGCCTTTGGCCTGCATGAGGGTTTGGGCGGCGGGCTGTCGCTTGCGCCCTGGAGCCAGCTCTTTGCCCTGCCCGGCATGGCAACCAGCCTGCGGTTAAGCCTGATCACCGGCATCGGATCGACTCTGCTGGCGTTGATCTTGGCGCTGGGGCTTTGTGTCGCTTTGCAAACCAGCGGGCGCGCGGGCTGGGGCGCGCGGGCGCTAGCGCCCGTGCTGGCGGTGCCGCATGCGGCGGTGGCGATTGGCTTTGGGTTTTTGATTGCGCCTGCGGGTTGGATTGCGCGGCTGCTGGCGGCAGCGCTTGACTGGCAGGACCCCCCACTTGTGGCCACGGTGCAGGATGCGGCGGGGCTGGCGCTGTTGCTGGGGCTGGTGGTGAAAGAGCTGCCGTTTTTGCTGCTGGTGATGCTGGCGGCGGCGCGGCAACTGCCGATTGCCACAAGCTTGGCGCTGGGGCGGTCTTTGGGCTATAGTGCTGCTGCGGTTTGGCTGCGGCTGATCTTGCCGCAGCTTTGGCCGCTGATCCGCCTGCCGGTCTTGGTGGTGCAGGCCTATGCGCTGTCTTGCGTCGATATGGCGATGATCCTTGGCCCTTCGAACCCGCCGACGCTGGCGGTGGCGGTGACGCGCTGGTTTGGCGACCCGGATCTGGCGATGGTCTATCCGGCCTCGGCCGGGGCGGTGCTAAGTGCGGCACTGGTGGCGCTGGTCTTGCTGGGCTGGGGGCTGGCCGAGCGCGGGCTGGCGCGGGCGGGGCTGAT